>JAZSES010000270.1:0-7158 GCA_045531805.1 Candidatus Limenecus sp.
GGTTCACTTTGTCAAAAATTCGTTCACATATATTTTATACGACACACAAAAACTTCGTTTTTGCTTTGTCTACCTCTATTCAAAACTTGCCACAGGCAACTTTTGAACAGAGTTCTTCTTATCACGAATTTTTCTCGGACAGTTTTTTATATCTCAAGATTTTTATAAAATTCACGATACTTTAAAATATCACCATAAACAGTTTTTGCATAATCATCTTGCAAAGGACTTGCATTGTACCGTCTCAATGCTTCAAACACTTGCCCTTTTGTCTGTTGAAGCTTCATTCCATAAGTTATAGCTCCAACTTCCATATTTACTAATGCATTTGTTTGAAGAGCCTCAAACAATTTTTGATATGTAGGATAATCTTTTTTTAGTTCTTTTACACGAGAATGATATAAATGCTCCCTCTGAAACATATCTTTTACTGTAATTTCTACAATTTGCATAACACCTTTTGGTGCTTTTTCAATAAATTTCTGACTAAAATGAGATTCTTTTTTGGCAATACAAGCAATTTCAATAGGATCAACATTAACCATCCTAGAAATTCTAACAATATTATCAGCAACTTGTTCTTTATTTGGGTGTAAACAAGCCTTATCATCTTGCATAATTTTCAACACAGTTTGCCGTTGTTTTTCAAAAATAGTATCTTTTTTGAGCTTAAAAAATGAAACATCAAGCCCCCAAGTCGCATTGTCTTTCAAAGCTTCCCAAGAAACTGCATAATTGTTAAATGGATAAGCAATACTAGTTTTAGGTTTAACTGTCTGCTGAGCTTTTTTCAACAAAACAACTTCATCGCGCAAAATTGGATTCATCAACTTTGGCATCGGCAAAGCTACTGTTGCACCAATTGCTGATACCCCAATATATTTTGCAAATGCTTTTGCTTTATTTTTTACAGGCAGAACAGCGGCTTTTGTCGCATATCTTACCATTCTTAATGGATTTATCATTGTTATTAATTCGCTAGTTTTTGTGTGGCAAAGTCCATAGTAACACCAAAAAGCCATTTATTCAAGATATCTAATCTAGTATCGCAATTGCTGCCGGCTCAACGCAGCCAGCAATTACTCACCTTTTCAAAACGCCACTCCAAAAATTCGTTCACGTCACTTTGTTCCTTATCACAAATTTTTCTCGGACAAACTCTTACCTAAAATGTAAAAAACTTGTAATAATTTTGGATTACCAATATAATAAATACTTATGGATGATAAATTTAAAATAGTATTAGGGCAAATTCCGGAGATATTAGCCTCCGAAGAAGATTTAGAACAAAATTTTGAAAAAATTGTTTCAAAATACAAGAGTGTTGTTGATTTTGATAATGCATATATTTGTTATCTCAACGCAGGCTGTGCAAATATACAATTTAAGAAGTCATATACAAAAATACAACCAATTCCAGAAGATGAAATGGTTGTTAACTTCCCTGAAGTCCTAAAAACAAAATTATATGATTCTTCAATAATAAAATTTGATGAAAAATCAGGGTTTTATAAAGCACTTGGATTAGTTGAAACTGATTCAACATTTTTACTTGTAAAATTAAGCCTAAAACAAACTGTTTTTGGATTTATGCTCATATCAAGAAATAAAGAAAATCCTTTCACTGATGATGAACAAGAAATTCCAAAAGCATTCAGTACACTTATATCTTATTCAATAAAAGATTCCGAATTATCAAGCGTATTTAAACTACAATTGAGAGCATTGCAAGATAGTATAATGGAAAAAGCAAATGCATATGATGTTATAAAAAAACAAAATGAAAAAATTCTTGCTGCTGACAAACTTAAAAATGAATTCTTAGCAAACATTTCTCATGAGCTTAGAACACCGCTCAATGCAATTATAGGATTTTCAGAAGCTCTTGCTATGAAAGTATTTGGTCCATTAACAGAAAAACAAGAAGAATATGTCACTGACATCAATGTTTCTGGCATACATTTGCTTGGAATGATTAATGAAATCCTTGAGCTTTCAAAAATAGAAGCAAAAGCAGTGAAACTTTCATTGGCAAGATTTAATCTACAAACATCACTAAATGAAGTTGTTAATATTGTAAAACCACTAGTAGACAAAAAATCAATTAAGCTAGAAAAAGATACGAAAGACATGTGTGAAATTGATGCTGATTACCAAAAAATCCAGCAAATTTTATACAATCTATTGAGCAATGCCATAAAATTCACCCATGAAAAAGGAGAAATTCATATCGGTTACAACATAGACAAAAAATACGTCACCTTGTATGTAAAAGACAACGGCGTTGGCATTGATATGAAATACAAAGGTAAAATTTTTGGTAAGTTTGTACAATTGAATAATGTTTATACAAAAAAAGAAAGCTCTACAGGATTAGGTTTAACAATAACAAAAGAACTTGTAGAATTACACGGTGGAAAAATTTGGTTTGAAAGTATTGTTGGAGAAGGAACAACTTTCTTTGTAAAACTACCACTTCGAAACAAAGACTTCAAAGGCATTATAAAATGACAAAAATTTTAATCATTGAAGATAATGAACTTAATCTCAAATTAGTAAAAGACATTCTTGAAGTTCAAGGCTATGAAATAGAGACTGCTGAAAATGGAAAAACAGGTCTTGAAAAAGCATTAGCACAAGATTTTGACCTAATATTACTAGATATACAAATGCCTATTTTCACTGGTTATGATTTTCTTGAAGCGTACAATAAACAAACTCCAGTAATTGTGCTTTCTGCGTGTGCAATGGAAACTGAAGTAGAAAAAGCAAAATCACTAGGTTGCATTGACTACATATCAAAACCAATAAAAATTGCAGAATTTCTAGAAACAGTAAAAAAATATATTTAAACAATTATGGTACTGGGTCATACCCACCAGGATTAAATGGATGACAACGACAAATTCGTTTTATGCCTAACCAGCAACCTTTTAAAACACCATATTTCAGTATGGCCTGTTTCGTATATTCTGAACAAGTAGGATAAAAACGACAAACAGGAGGTTTTAAAGATGATAGTTTTTGATAAATTTTAATTAAAAATAAACAAAATCTTTTTACCAAAATAACCCTCCTTTTACTTAATATTAACACTACTGTAACAATTGTAAAGACAATAAAAAAAGTACGCAATTTTAAACCCAAAATTGTATTTATATATTTATCGAAGTGATTAGTGAATAAAGATGGTTACTAAATGTACGATGTACTTGTAAAATCAACTGTTTTCGGAGTAAGAAACGCTGATAAAGTGCTAAACACCAACGACAAAGGTAGAATTTTTGCTGATGTTGGACAATTCACAAATGCAGCAAAAGCAGCTGCACAACTAGACAACACTCTTGGAAAAGGGGCTCAAGCCGCCATAAATACTCTAGGCAATTTAACTCAAGAAAGTAAAGCTCTAAACCAACTAGCCAAAGGGGCTCAATGGGCAAGTAAAAATGTAAACCCATTACTTGTTGGTGCTGCAGGTTATAGAGTAGTAACAGCAAAGGATAAAGAAGCAGCGCTTAAAAGAGAAATATGGGGAATGTCGTCAATGTTTGCCGTTGAAAACTTGATAAAAACATTTTTTTCATCTACTAGCTATCAAGACTTAAAAAACAAAGCAATTACTAATCCCAAAATAAAATCTCTTGTACTCGCATTAGAAGGTATTCTTTTTGTCGCTGGTTCAATCACAGCTAGTACAACTGGATACAAAATCGGAAAAGCACTTCACCCAGATAAAGAACCAAACAATACCCAAACTTTATCTTATAAAGATATTAAAAATATGACATCCGACATAAAAAATGCACAAGAATCAGTTGAAACAAGTCCTGAATATTTTTCATTTCAAAATGGACAAGCTATTGCATAGATTTACTGAATAGACAATTACAATCATCTGTTTACGGAAAAATTTAATAATTAAAAAACAAATTTGTAAATTTTTCGGCAACTTCATCCATTCCAATATTTTGCCCATCAATTTCAAATAACAAATCTGATTCTCCACTCATTTGAATTCTTGGCAAATTGTTTCGTATTTTAGGAAGATTACCTAATTTTAGACTTGGAAGTTCTGATTCGTTTGAGAAAAAATTAGCTGCTGCCATACCCAATCCTTTGTTAGACTAATATCTATTTATATAATCGGAATGATTACAGCTAAACTTTAATGTTTTTTGAAAAAAAATCAGATTTTTTAACAATATTTTACAAACTATATAAACTCAGCAAGAATAACATTAGATAACAAAAAACCATTATTTGAAAACTTATAACCTTTAGGCGTTTTCAATATATGACCTGTCTCTATATATTTTTGCAAAATTCTCGAGTATTTTTCTTCAAAATCCACATTAAATTTTGCTTTAATCTCAGAAACATCAACACCATCACCTTTCCTAAAACCAAGAAATATTTTTTCCTCAAGCATATTAGTTTCTGCAATATACAAAGAAATATCTTTATACCTAAACTTATCCTTGTAATCTTTCAAATCAGAATAATTAGCATATCTAACACCATTCACATAGCCATGTGCAGCTGCGCCAAAACCATAATACTCACAACTATTCCAATAAGCCAAATTATGTTTTGAGTAATAATTTTCCTTGCTAAAATTACTAATCTCGTAATGTATATAACCTTTACTCTCAAGAAGATTTATTGCAGCCAAATACATATCAGCTTGTAAATCGTCATCTGGCAAGTCTTCTGGTGGATATGCATCAAAATAACAACCTTCTTCTATTTTTAAACCATACAAAGATATATGAGAAACCCCAAGCTCAACAGCTCTTTCTAGGTCTGCAACAAAATTTTCTAAACTCTGAGATGGCAAACCATAAATAAAATCGACACTAACATTATCAAAACCAATTGTTTTAGCAGTATTTACAATCTCTATGGCCTTTTGTGAATCATGAATACGTCCAATATTTTTCAAAAGCTTATCACAAAAACTTTGTATACCAATAGAAACTCTATTAAACCCAGCGGTTTTCAAAGCCAACAAATATTTTTCATCAACTGTATCAGGATTTACCTCAATTGTAACTTCTGCATTGTCAGCAAGTGTAAACAAATTTTTAATTTGAACCAGCTGTTCTATAGTTAACAAAGATGGAGTTCCACCGCCAAAATACAATGTTTCCAATACTTCATTTTTATAGAAATGTTCTATCTCTGCCGTCAGTGTATCTACATAAGATTGCTTATCTTCATCACTAACACCAGTATAAGAAACAAATGAACAGTAATGACATTTACTTTGACAAAATGGTATGTGTATATATGCGTTTTTAATCATTTTATATAATTCTCTGATGTATAAATGTTTTTCTACCATCGGCATAAGGTGCAACAATTTGCCCAGAGCCATACAACTTGTATTTATATATCACAAGTCCTTCCAAACCAACAGGTCCTCTTGCATGAGTTTTTGCAGTAGAAATACCAACTTCTGCACCCAATCCATAACGAAACCCATCTGCAAATCTAGTTGACGCATTAGCAAAGACCCCTGCAGAATCAACCAAATTCATAAATATTTCAATACTCTGTTTATCTTCAGCAAGGATACAATCTGTATGCCCAGAGCCATAAATATTTATATGAGCAACAGCATCAAACAAATCTTTTACTGCTTTTATAGACACTGTTTTGTCACCATATTCTGTTGCCCAATCCTCTTTGCTTGCAGGTTGCACTTGTGGAACAAAATTCCTACATCTATCACAAGCTTTTACTGTAACACCAACAGCTTCAAGTTTTTCAACAAGTTCAGGTAAATAATTCAAAAGCAATTCTTCATGAATAAGTATTGTCTCAACTGCATTACAAGCACTTGGGTACTGTACTTTTGCATCAACACAAATATCTGCAACCTTAGACAAATCAGCACTTTCGTCAATATAAATATGACAAATACCATCAGCATGTCCCATCACTGGAATTTTAGTATTATTTTTCACATACTGAACCAAAGCATTTCCGCCACGAGGAATAATCAAATCAATGTACTCATCAAGTTGAAGCAATTTTGCAACATCTTCTCTTGAATGTAATAGATTTATAGTATTTTTAGGGAAATCCGGTATTTTAGCAATAGCATCATTTATCAAAGATGCAAGAACTGTATTTGTATAATAGGCTTCTTTGCCCCCTTTTAAAATAACAGCATTACCAGACTTTACAGCCAATGCAGATATCTGAGGAATTACATCAGGACGTGCCTCAAAAATAACACCTATAACACCGATAGGACAACTCACACGGTACAAATCCAAACCTGTATCCATACCCATTGCCCACTCTTTTCGATTTACTGGGTCTTCTAGTTTTTTAACATCTCTAATTCCCTGTATCATATCTCGCATCTTGTTATCATCAAGCTTTAAACGATTATATGTACTAGGATTTATCTCACCAGAATCCAAAAGTTTTTTTGCCTCGTCCAAATCTTTTAAGTTTTCAGCAAAAATAATATCCTTACTAGCCTCTAACTTATCTGCAATTGCAGCCAATGCATTATCCTTAACAAGTGTAGACAAAGAAGCAAGAGTATAAGATGCAAGTTTTGCATTCTGTGCCAAAATTTCAGGTGTTGTCATCATATCATATCCTCTTTTGAATTAGAGCAGAGCAATATTATCTCTGGTAATTATAGCATCGTAATTTTTGTACCCCAGAATATCTAAAATATCGTCTGAATGGTGACCTAGGATTTTTTTACAATCTGAACAATTGTAGTTTACCATACCACGTGCAAATTCATTACCGTCTGTATCTATAATACTAACGATATCACCTTTTTGGCAATCCCCTTGAATATCCAAAACACCAATTGGTAACAAACTTGTATATTTTTCTGTCAAAGCTCTTTTTGCACCTTCATTAACTACAATTCTTGCTTGAATATTTGTAGCGTAGGCTATCCACCTTTTTTTGTTAGCCAAACTTTCTATTGGTAGAAACACAGTACCAATACTAGCTTCGCCATCAGCAAATAACTGTTTAATAATATGAGGAACTTTACCATTTGCGATAACACCAATGCCACCAGAGCGAGTAACAACTTTCATCGCCTTTAACTTGGTTTTCATTCCACCACGGCCACCGAGAGTCGCACCTGTAGCAAATTTTTCAAATTCTTCTGTTACT
>JAZSES010000298.1:0-3821 GCA_045531805.1 Candidatus Limenecus sp.
AGAGCTTTTTATTTTTTTTTAAATTATTAATTAAAAAATTCTTTCAATTCATCAATTTTTTCTTTTTCATCAGATTCAAAATAAATCCTCAACAATGGCTCAGTTCCACTAGGTCTGATTAGAACCCAAGTCTTATTGTCATCAAGATAATATTTCACACCATCTTTTGTATCTTTCTCTTTTATTTTAAAAGATGAAATTTCTTTCAGTTCAGAATATTTTTTCATCAAAATTTCCAACTGCTGATTATCTTGCAACTTAACATCTATTCTTTTATTTATAAAATTACAACCAGCATTTTGATGCAATTCCTCTTGCAATTCCCAAAGAGGCTTATCTTCATAAGCAATCATTTCCAAAACCAACAAGTCAGCAATTATGCCATCTTTTTCTGGAATATGTCCTTTGATACTCAAACCGCCAGATTCTTCACCACCAATAATCACATCATGTTCTCTCATAGCTGCGCCAACCCATTTGAAACCAACAGGAGTTTCTATAACATCAACATGATATTTTTTTGCAATAATATCAAGCATTTGGCTCGCACCAACAGTTTTTACAAGTTTGCCTTTATAACCTTTATTTTTAATCAAGTGGTTAAGCAACAAAGCTATAATTTCATTCGGTGTAACATATTCCGCCTTTTCGTTTATAATACCGAACCTATCCCCATCGCCATCATTGCTCAAACCAATTGCACTAGTTCTTTCAGCAATAAGCTCAATAAGTTCGTGCAAAAATTTTGCCTTTGGTTCAGGCATTCCACCACCAAAATTAACATCGTGTTCCATGTGTATTGTTTCAAGACTAATATCATTGCGTTTCAACAATTCATCAAAATAACCAATGCTTGCACTGTACAAACCATCATAAATTATTTCACCATCATCATCATCTCTAGTGAAATACTCTTTTATTTTTTCAAAATCTATAATCTTTTCTACATGTTTAAAATAAGGTTCTTTAAAAGATTTTTTTTCAATTTCGAAAATATTTTTTGGTACAAAAGAAATTTCATCAATATTTTTTATATTTTCCACAATAGCATTTGTAATTTCAGTTGTAGCAGGTCCAGCATACTCAGGAATAAATTTTATACCCAAATACTCTGGTGGATTGTGTGATGCAGTAAACATCATAGCATTGGCTTTCTCAAATTTTGCATTGTAAGCAACAACTGGAGTTGGTACAACTTCATCTGAAAGAAAAACACGAAATCCTGCATTCTTCAAAATCTCAGCACTTTGCAACGCAAATTCTTGTGCCTTGTTGCGTGGGTCATAACCAATTATCACAGGTTTTTGCACACCATCTTTGTCGAGAATATATTTTGCAATAGCTTTTGTAACAACTTCAACATTCTCACTATTAAAGTCCTCTCCAACTATAGCTCTCCAACCATCAGTACCAAATTTTATTACTTCTGCGTAATTTGTCATTTCCCTCGCCTTTTTGTAAAATAAATTAGTCAACTCTATTCTACCAAAGAAACTGATTTCAGTAAAATTCGAGAACAATTATTATGAACAAAATTAAGTTAAATAACGAAATAAAAGAAATTTTATTCCTTGGACCAGAAGGAACGTACTGCGAAATTGCAAAAAATAAATTTCTAAACAACTCGCAAACAATTCAAAAACAAATCCCTTGTTCAACAGTAAAAAGTATAATCAATTACGTTGATAACAATAAAAATTCAATCGGCATTATACCTATTGAAAACTCGATAGAAGGGATTGTAAGAGAAACGATGGATAATCTTTTGAATGTAAAAGATGAAGCCCTGCAAATTACAGCAGAAACAGTAATACCAATAAATCACTGTCTCGTCTCAAGGTCAAAAGACATCACAAAAATAAACAAGATAATCTCTCATCCACAAGCACTTGCACAATGTCAAAAATTTATCGAAAAAACATTCACTACCACTGTTGAACAAATTGAAAAAGCATCAACAGGAAAAGCGGCCAAAGAATTGCAAGAACTCGACGAAACATTTGCCGCAATTGCAAATGAGAGAACAGCCGAGCTTTTTGGTTTAAATATTTTGGCAAAAAATATCAATGATGAACAAGATAACAAAACTCGTTTTGTTATGATTTCTAGACAAAAAACACAACCTACCCAAAACGATAAAACAAGTATTGCCTTTGTTACAAAAAATCAATCTGGAGCATTGGTTAAAGTTTTGAATGTATTTGATAGTTTGAATATAAATCTAACATACATCGATTCTCGTCCATCAAAGAAAAACCTTGGTGAATATGTTTTCTTTGTAGACTTTGAAGGTCATATAGAAGACACTCCATCACAAAAAGTTTTAGACTTAATTAAACTAAACACAAATTATATCAAAGTGATTGGTTCTTTTAAAAAATTTTAATAATCTAAAAAATTATAGCAACTTTTATTTTTAGGGGTTTTGGGAACAATATGAGCTCAATAATCCCCATTAGAGAATCTAAGAAAATAAAAACTGTATGGAAGCAAAATACAGAAGATGACTCGCGCAAAATTTTTGAACCAATAAAACTACACAACGAAAAAATTGGAGATATTTTTGTCAAAATAAATCATCGACAAGGTCACAACAACTTTCAAATTGATGTGGAAAACAAATTGGGGAAAAACCTGGGTTACGAAGTTATCTCAATAGATAATGACAAATGCAAAAAAATCGAAGGGTTCAATATAAAAGTTGAAGACGAATACCAAAGAAAAAATTTCCGTCTTGGTGAATTACTAAGACTTGCAAGTATTATGGAAATGATGGAAAACAACAGTTCACATATAAAAATTTATTCCAAAAACACAGCCATTTATTTTCACGCAAAATACAAATTTGAACCTTTAATGAACGATATCAATGAAAGAAAATATGCACTTGACTCAATCAGCAAAGATAAGTCACAAAAGTTTCAAGACCTTGTTGAAAAAGCAAAAACCCTTTCAAAAAGATTATCTAGACAAGAAACAAAAGACCTAGTTAACGAATATATTGCAAGAGCTTTGAAAAATGAAAAGCCAGAAAAATTCCATAAATTTGAAAAAGGAATGACAATGATTTTGACAAGAGAACAAGTGTTAAAAAATAAAGAATTTTTCAACAAACTTTATGAAAGACATAGAATAAACTATAAAATCGGAGAGTATGCATAAATGTTTGTAAATAATATAATTTCATTCAAAAAATTACCATTTTGTGAAAAAGCAAATATAAAACTCGCAAAAGATTATGAAATACCAGCAAAAAGCTTCCTTGACGATGGATATTTTATAAAGATGAATTACGACCCAATTAAGGGAGAATATTCTACAGATATTTACAATGAACACTGGGAAAACGTTGCAAAAAATAAATTTATCATCAACAACAAGAAAAAAGAACTATATGCAACAAATATGGATGTCTGGAATAAAGAAGATAGAAATAAAGGCTTGGGTGGAATTCTCCACCTCAACAACATCATGGAAATGATAGAAAACAAACTCAAAACCATAAAAGTTTTTTCTTTAGCTCCAGCCATTTTCTTTCATGGCAAATATCACTTTGAACCACAACTTACAAATTACGATGACATTGTAGAAACAATGTTTACTATATCAACAAAAGATTGTACAGATATTCCTAAACTTCAACCTATTGTCGATAGAGCATCAAAACATTTTGACAACATGTTTTACGCAAAAGGATTTGACCCCATGTATGACAAAAACATAGAAAATGCCAACAAAATTGTAAAAGACTATGTTGACACTATCAATAAAGAACGACTTACTCCTGAACAAAAACAATACTACGCTTTCAATCAAGGCTT
>JAZSES010000075.1:0-3862 GCA_045531805.1 Candidatus Limenecus sp.
TATATTCTTTTGCATTTTCGTTTATAAATTTCTTAGCCTTATTGTAATTACCAAGATTTAAAGTACCATTTTCTCCAAAGAGAATAGACTTAAGTTCTTGCGCAACATTTTCTTTATTATCACGTCTAAGCAATTCAAAGAATTCTTTTAAATTATTAGACATAACTTTTTCATTTCTTACCTTTAAGAATTTTTGAGCGGCATTAAAGTTCGGAATGTCTGCAATTACACTATCTTTTTTAGAGTTAGCCAAATGTTTAAAGGCTTTTGCAAACTCAGTTAATCCGTTATTTTCAAGAACAGTCGCAAATTCAGAAGAAATAGCCTGAACCTTGCTCGTTTTTTGATAACTACCAATGACATTTTCAAAATATTTAGCAACTGTTTCATCATAAGCTTTTAGCTTATTAATTATTTTAGTATATTCAGCTCTAGTAAGATTATAGTTTTTAGTAGTTAATTTATTGAACCCTTTATCATATTTTTTTGCAATTACACTTAAATAATCTTTGATTTTTAACCCATTCGACAACTTTGCACCTTGCGCTTTTTTCAAAGCGAATCCTAAAGCAATTGTGCCAACAAACCATTTTGCTAATGTAGAGAATGATAATAACGGCTTAGACTCATTTATAGCTTTCAAAGTTTCATCAACTGACTTACCAGACATAGTCACACTGTTAGGTTGAATATATGGTAAATCAGAAACAATTCCAAAACCAGAAAAGACACTAGACCCTTTAAAAGCAGGTTTTCCAGAATTATCTGTAGTCTTTTTATTTAGATTATAAGCAGGTAAAAGCCCTTCTTTTTTATTCATTGCAATGGCTTCTTCCTTACTTATCATATGAATTTTCTTACCATTAGATAATCTTGAAAATGCTTCTGTTATTAAAACAGTGAGTGCAGTAACACCGATAAATGTTGCTTTACTTTTATTAATCCATTTTGACAACGCACCCAATGTAATCAACTGCAAATATGCATTTGAAAGAACACGTTTTGTTTCTTGGTTAAAACGCAACTTTCTTTCTTTCTCAGCTTTTTGAGGATCATCATCACAAATCCTTGACAAGTTATAAGCATCATTTGCCAAGAAATAAGCAGGAATAAAACCAGTAACAATCCTAGTCAAAGCCCTTTCATGAACAGCATTGTAATTACCAGCTTTTGAATCAAACATTTTCAATGCATTTTCCATCAGACCAGCAGAACGAATTTTATCTGTATCATGCTTATATTTTTGAGCAGACTCCATATAACCAATCATTGAATTGATAATATCAGGGTCATCAATCGTATTCATTTTTTTCTGAATATAATTGGTAGATTCTTTTACTGGCTGAGAATGTCCATAAACAGAATTTTTTATAGATTTTAAAATACGAAAAGGTAATTCAGTAACTGGCGCACCCATAGCAACAAAAAGCTGTTTGGTCCAGTTTTTCTCTTTAATTTTGATTAAAGCCCCATCTTCAGATCTTTGAATATATTCAGCCATAGATGACCAGCTTGATGTATCTGCATTCAAAACATCAGGCGCTTTGCCGATATGTTTCTTCAAAAGATTAAGACTATCATTCAATGCGTAACTTTTCTCATTAAACAACGCCACTGATTTTTTGACATTATTCAAAGAGAAAACGCCTCTAAAGGAAATATCTGTTACTTCTCTCTTTAAAGGCGTCTCGTTAAAATGTTTTTTAGGTGAAAGTCCGGCAACCGTCACATCGTTCTTTAACTTGTGGCTCATTCGGTCTTTGTAAATTATGTTTTGATTCTGACTTATTTTCATTTTTAGTGCCCTTATGTAATTTCTCATAAGATGATTTTTTTGACAAGTTAACATGCCAATTTGTTTACAATTTTAAATATTAAAATTAATACAAATCGGTAGTTATACACTTTAAGTCAGTAAATATTTTTTTTTGTTAGTCAAAAGTTGATTTGCAACATATATTTACAAATCAACTTTATTACACTTTTATCGATAATTTGTAAATTGCAACGGAATATCATAAGACTCTTCTTTCTCTTTTAAAAGTCGAATGACATCTTGCAAATCATCTTTGCTTTTACCAGAAACTCGAACTTGTTCACCTTGGATAGAAGCTTGAACCTTCAATTTTGAATTTTTAATATCGGCAGTAATTTTTTTTGCCAACTCAGTACTCAAACCTTTTTTCAAGTTAAATACCTGTCTAACATTACCACCCAAAGCATTTTCAACAGGTTGAGCATCAAGAATTTTTATATTGATATTTCTTTTAACTAATTTACTTTGCAAAATATCAAGGATATTACGCAATTTCATTTCGTCATTGGTCGTAATAGTAATACACTTATCAGCTTCAAGACTTATATCAGAATTAGAATTTTTTAAATCAAATCTAGAAGTCAGCTCTCTTTTTGCTTGATCCACAGCATTAACCAATTCCTGTTTGTCAAACTCAGATACAACATCAAAACTGCAATCTTTTGCCATGTTTTAACTCCTTTTAATAATCACAACTGAGAATGCAATTATAACAGATTAATAAGAATTAGTCCAAAATTCTTACAGTTGACCCAGAACGCAAATCCCTATTGCGAATATAACCACCAGTATTGCCAATACAATAATCTTGTTGTCCAAATCCACCAGAACCACCTTGCATGCTATATGGATTATATGGATCATAGATTGGAGGCGTTGAACCAGTAAGCATGCCTGCACCAGAAAAACCACCAAACAAACGACCGATAAGCCCTTGAACCAACCCATTAACCCCGCCAAACGTGGGCTGGCCAAAACCTCTATAGTTACCAGAATAAGATGATTGCATCTGAGGAGAATATCCAAACCCTCCCATTGCATAATGTGGATAAACAGTTTGACTTTGTACAATTTCGGGATAAGAATTATAATGCTTTGATGCAGTTTTCACTGTTTCAAAACGTTCTTTAAGAGTACCACCTTGCATCGCACCAAGCATCTCTTTCTCCATTCGCGTAATCCTAGATTCAGTATCATCATTAGGATATGTACGACCTATAACCTTCATTTCAAGCTTAGATAAATCTCTATTAGTTATCCCATGCATCAACCCCATATCAACATTTGTCAATAAATTATCAACTCTTGATGCTAAAGGCATGCCTGTAAAACTACGTCTAAAAACCTTATTCTCAAGCCGAGTTAAACGAGAATAAATATCCTCTCGTTCATAAGATTTTCGAAAAATACCTAATTCAAGCTGTGTAATTTTTGGGTAACTACTTGATGAAGACACAACTTGTGCATTATTTGCAGAACCTAAAGCATCCTGAACTTGGGGTTGCAATGTTTGTATATCCATAGGCATAAGAGGTTTAAATGTTTTTACCTTATAAGCGTGTGCTGGTGAAATAACACTAAACAATACCAAAGAAATAAAAATTTTCTTTATCATAATATCTAACCCGCATAAATTTACTTGTACAAAAGAAAGATATTATAGATTTTTGCATATCGCATTATTCAACTGATTATAAAAAAAGGTTATCTTGAATCCTTCATTATTTTAATAGCGTTATCAACTTCTATCTCAAAATTTTGAATCTGTTGTTCAATACTATCCTTGCTATAAACCTTACCATCACCTTGAGTTAAAAGATATTTTATATAAACCTGAGATTCACAACGTAAAGTAGCTATTTCTCTAGCTTGTGCAGCAACTGTCTGCAACTTGGCAAATGAAATATAAAAACGTTCAGGCTTATCTTGATATTTTTCGGCCATATAATCAGCATGATCAATGATAGAACTCGCTATAGCATTAAATTTTTGAATACTACCATTAGAATTAATACACATCTGCATTTTTTCCAAAATAGCAATTAC
>JAZSES010000336.1:0-3479 GCA_045531805.1 Candidatus Limenecus sp.
CAGCAATTACGACACTAGATTAGATAAGGAATAAAATATGAAAATAGCAATAATATCGGACATCCACGGAAACATGCAAGCTCTTGAAGCAGTTTTAAAAAATATAGAAACAGAAAAATGTGAAAAAATATTTTGCCTAGGTGATTTGGCAATGGCTGGACCTGAACCGTCAAAAACAATTGAGAAAATACAAGAATTACAAAAAACAAAAGATTTTACAATAATTCAAGGCAATACAGATGAAATGATTGCAAATTGTGATAATCAAATGTTACATCTTTTAGAACAAAATGTTCCTATTATGGCACACGCATTGGAAAATGACGTAACGGTTGTAAGTGAAGAACAAAAAAAATATTTGAGAGAACTTCCAAAACAAAAAGAATTGGAAATCGCTGGAATAAAAATCCTTTTAGTACACGGTAGCCCCAGAAAAAATAACGAAAATATATTCCACAACTTAAAAATAGAAGAAGTTGAAGAAATGATTGCAGGTACAACAGCAAATATAATTTTCTGCGGACACACTCACGTACCTTGCGGTTACCAAACAAATACAAAACAGACTGTTGTTAATGTAGGTAGCGTAGGTCGCCCTTTTTCACAAGAACCAAAATCCTGCTATGCAATATTAGAAATTAATAACAGCGAATTTTCTATAAAGCACAATCTTGTTCCATATGACGTAAACAAAGCTGCAACAATCTTGCAAGAAAGATGTTTTGAAGGAGCAGATAAACTCGCAAAAATGTTAATTTGTGCCACCTCTCGTTATCCACAATAAAGCTTTGTAAATTTTTGTAAAACAAACAAAAAAAACACTAAAGATAATCACACACTGTGTCGACAAATATCTTGTAGGCTATAAAACAGGGTGTGAAGATGTTTATCAAACTTCCAAATGGACAACAAATAAAATTAGAAGACCTAGACAAACTTGAAAACAAATCAACATCAGGTTTATCTAAGTTTTTTGATAATTTCAAAATGAATGGAAATAACAACAATGTATTTGATAAACACGAAATAGAAAAACTAAAATCATTTCTTATAGAAATAGCCAATGATGACAATGCTATTTCTAAACAAGAATTACAAAATGCTACATTAAAGTATCAAAGTGTTTTTGAAAACTATTCCGTATCAACATTTGAAAGTGATTTATCTATGCTATCCTTCCAAAATAGCAAACAAACAGGTAACAACACATACACGGTTCAATCTGGTGACACAGTAGACAAAATTGTTGCAAATCTAGGCTATACCAAAGAAGATGCACAAATATACAAAAAGGCGCTTGTAAAAAAACTCACAGAAAACAACTCGTTTATGAACAACAAAGGTTGGTTAAAAGCTGATACAACTATTGAGCTTTTAAGTGAAGATGAAATCCAATCACTAAATATAAAAAAAGCCAAACCCAACAAACAACAAGTTAAATTATCAGAAAAAACTCAAACTGGTCAAAATCCCCCAGAGCAAAATCCAACATACTACAAAGTAAAATCTGGTGATACATTAAAAAGTATTGTCGCAAAATTAGGCTACACTGGAGAAGATGCAAAAAAATATGAAAAAGCATTAGACGAACAACTCGAAGCAGACAAATCTTACATGAATGATAAAAAATGGTTGTTAACAGATAGCAAAATTCGTCTTCTTTCCGATAAAAAATTAGAAGAATTAGGAATAAAAAAAGCACCTAAAGTTGAAAATTCTAAAGAACCGTCAACATCAAAAACACCAGAAAACAGAGAAGAAACTCCAGCTGTTTCTGGTCAACAACAACCAGATATTGTCAAAACACAACCAAGTAAAGAAACACCAACAAATAAAAATATTGGAGGAGCAAAACTTTCCGACCAAAAAGAACCCATAAATACAAGTACAATACAAGAAATAAAACATACCCCTGAACAAATTAAAAAACAAATACAATCAGCTGGTCATAAGAGTAGAACCATCTCAGCAGTAGAACTTAACGACGAACAAAAAAAGGCTTATGACCATATTAAAAGAATATACAACTCCCCAATTACTCTAATAAAAAATGAAACAACAAATGAAGTTCATATATACTGCGATGCAACAAATTCTAAAAATGGACAAAAAACAAATCTAAAATCAATTGAAATTATAATTGATGGAGATAGACAAAATAAACCATATCCACAAGATACAGACAAGACTATCATTGGTGAAAGAAAAGTCAAAAGATACCATTCTGATGGGAAAATTGTTATTGGTTCAGAAATAGATTTACAGTATAAAAAAGATGGAAAAATTAAAACGGATACAATAACAAATAATAAACTTCTACAATCCCCGCCTAAAGAACCTGAAACAAAAAAAGTCATAATGGAAGCACTACCAATCAATATCAAAGTTTCACCTGAGGTTTACGCGAAAGCTAATGAATCACAAAAAAAAGATATCGATGAATTTGTAAATACTTTAGAAACACAAAAAGCAGAATTAATGAAAGACCTAAATCTCAGCAATGATGAGTACAACCAATTTGCCCACATGGCCCTCGGCATTGCAATGCAAGAATCAGGATTTGGCACAGGTAAAAATTATAATTATGTAGATAAGCAAGGCTACTATCGAGTAATAGAAGACTCTGTTGGCGTTGCAAACAAATACATTAACCAATTTTTTGACACGGACTATTCTACCTCAGGCTCAAAAGGGTTGACCCAAATAAAACTAGGCGACTGGAGTAAAGACAAAAAAATCAAAAAACTATTTGATAAATATGGTGTAAACTACTCTACATACAGCCAACCAACAGCTGAAGACTCTGCGATTGCAACAATGATTGTCCTAAAAGAAGTATCAAAAAAAGCAAAAAGCCAAAAAGTCCAAGACGGCATAGAAATGGCTAATGATAGAATATATTACTCTCCAAGTCTTCCAGACAAATATGGCAACTTCCACAAGCAAGAAGGTTATATTGTAAATAAAGTAACAGAACAAGACGCAATGCTTTACATATATAACGGTGCAACTGGTAGACTAACCAGAGGTGATGCAACACCTGCAATTAGAGACTATAACGTAGGTGTAAAAAAATATCAAAAACTATTCACAATAGAAGAAGACCAAGCTCTACGAGAAAAAGCATTGGAAAAAGCCCCTACTATAATAGAGGGTGGTTCTAAAGAACAAAACAAACCAATGAAAAAAGATTTGGGTTGGGGCATTGGACAAGTAGCATTTATGCCAAAACTTTACACTGGTGGCGTAACTCAAAACACAAAATCAGAAATAAGCAATGTAAAAGAAATTCTTATTGCCAAAGGAATTGATGGCAATAAAATAAACCAACTTATCCAAAAGCTTGAAAATGGAGAACTAACATTTGTAAATGGTCTTAGCAATGATGAAATAAAAACAATAACAAAAGAAGATGTAGATATGTTATTGAATTATTCAGAAAAATTAAAACAAGAGCTTTCTACCATAAAATCTAACAA
>JAZSES010000315.1:0-3046 GCA_045531805.1 Candidatus Limenecus sp.
GTCATCATCACAGAAGAAATATATATGAAAAACATTGCCAAAATAAAGCAATACAAAAACATTTCTCTTGCTATTGACTCAGACAACTTACCTTGGTGTGCAGAAGATATAAAAAAACTAAAAGCAATTGACTCAGTAGTTATTAAGGGGAAATTTGCCACCTCTGAAGAAATTCTTGAGGGAATTGAGCTTGTAGAGAAAATAATTGCAAAACCTAAAGTTTTTAAAAACCAAAAACTTCCATTCAAACATGTACGAAAAAGCATTTATCAAACAAACCATTTTAGCGGAGAAATGATGAGTGCCCAAGGCTCAAACTTTAAGTTTTCTAGAAATATTCAAAAATTTGAGTGGGAAAATAAACGCCCTAGACTAAAAAAAGATTTTGACTATTCCAAACTAAATTATCCCAAAATAAATCTAAGATTATCATCAATGGCACAACTTGATGACATAAAAAAGTTCGTTGCAAAAATAGGATTCAATCCCATATATAGTATCGAATATGGCGAAATTCTCAATACTGCAGACTTATCAAAAAGTAGTTTTAACCAAATAATCAACAAAGTAAAAAAATTCTGCTTCAATTACGGAATAAAACTGCAACTGAGTACCCCAAGAATACTTATAGAGCGAGATTTTGACAGAGTTTACGAGTATGTAAAAAACCTATGCCTTACAGAACCAATACCGTCATCTATAATTATCAACAATATTGGATATCTTTGGGCGTTCATAAATGATGACGAACTACATAGAATACCTATAGAAATAGGTCAGGGCATAAACCTACTCAATAGTATGTCTATAAAATGTCTAAACAATCTTCATCCAATAGAAACTGTCGATTTCAGCACCTTTAGTAATATTACAAATACAAAAATGTGCATAAAAAAGATTAAAAATATTATTCCAAATAAAAAACTTACAATTGCGGGCAACGTGAGAGTTCCAACACTAGGTCTTTGCCCACTAAATAATGACTCAGCAATAGTTTCTCGCTTGTCTTGCAAAGCGCCTTGCCATAATGGCAATTATGCACTCAAAGACCCTTCTTTGAAAAAAGTTTTACCATTTGTTGTTGACGGATTTTGTAGAATGCATATGTTTCAGGATTACATATTACATATGTACGAATATGTACCAGAACTTGAAAAAATTGGCATAAATGAATTTGTTTTTGACCTTTCAGATTTACCCGCAAAATATGTATCAATATTGCTTACTCATTTTTTCAACACTCTTGCTGGATTTGAAAAGCCTTGTTGTTGCAAAATAAACGAATACTGCATTGAAAATTTAAAACAGTAAAGTCCTCGTAGATTATTCACGAGGACTTTTTATATGATTAAACATTTACAAGTCTTTGACAACTTGCACCTGTGTATACTGAAATCAGTGCAATTCCTGAAATTATCATACTAATACCTAGCAAAAGTCCAATTGAATATAATGCTGTTCCAGGTAATCCAAACAGTATCAAACCAGCCAAAACAAATTGAGCAAGACCAGTAAAAAGTCCAACCCACCAATGTTTCAAAATCGCTTTGCTTTCCGCAGATATAATAATAGAATTTATCCCCTCTAAAACAAAATAAATACCAATGCCCATAGTCAAAAGCAACAAATTATACAACGGACGCACTGTCAAATAAGCACCTGAGACTATCATTAATAATGAAAGAATTACACTTAACCAAGATTTTTCTATCTCATCACGTCTAATTACAGAACTAATTAATTTATAAATACCAGCCAAAATCAAAGCAACACTAATCGTTATACTCAACGCCAAAGTAGATAATTGTGGCAAAACCAACAACAATATACCCAAAATAATAACAAACAACCCCTCAATTAAAAATGTATTACAAAATCTTTTTACCAAATTCGACATAATTCACACCTCCATCTAATCTAGTGTCGCAATTGCTGCCGACTGAACGTAGCCAGCAATTACTCACCTTTTCAAGACGCCACTCAAAAAATTCGTTCACGTCACTTTGTTCCTTATCACGAATTTTTCTCGGACAGTTTTTTAACATAAGTTCATATTACTGACATTTTCTAGAAATTACATTGACTAAAATGGCAATTTTTAAAATTTTCATATCTCATTAAGCCCCACCACATATATTTTTCCATTTTGTCAATACTTTTTGAGTAAAAAAGTGTACCCAAATGGATACAATTTATATGCTATACATAAAAGTGCAAGAGGTTTAAATCATTCTAAAAAGTTTCGTATCTAAGCCCACCTTGCACAAACAGGGTATACTATACCCTTTGATATATACTTCAAACATTTAAGGAGCAAGAATTTTGAAATTTCATTGTTGCGGTCTTGTCTATAGCACATCAGACCCAGAAACCTACTGGTGTATAGAAACTTACAAAATGCTACATCCATCTGTTAACACAATACAAGGTGTAAAAATTGTAAAAGAAACAGTTTACACACTTTTGTGCAAGAAGAATGGTTGCCAAAAAGTAGAAATTCGTAGATACACAAATGAAAACGGAAAATTAAAACTTTTTATGTCCAAGCAACTTAAAAACACTTCCGCAACCAAGTTTCTAAAAAAAACACAAGATTTGAGAATTAAAATCCCACAACACTGCCCTATAAAACAAACACAAAATGCAACGTCTATACCTTGGGTTTATGGAAAATCACTAGACGGCAAAACCCAAATTGCCAGATACCTGGATGAATCAGGTGATAGACAAATTTTTGAAAACAACAAATGGCAAACAGAAAAATTTGATGCAAACACAAAAATTTATACATTAACTCTCTAATTTAGCCTCGAGGGAGAACCTCCCATCTCCCTCTTTTTTTTACAGAAAGGACAAACATGTTGGACGACATCTTCACCCAACCACAAAAATTGACACTAGATAAAAAAGAATATTCTTTCGAATTTGACCACAAAGCATATGCGCTTTTTGAAAAATTAACAAGAAAAAGTATTTATGAAATATACAAACACTTTATAAATCAAGACGAAATAATGTACCAAGACACCCTTCCAATGGTATACTG
>JAZSES010000312.1:0-6047 GCA_045531805.1 Candidatus Limenecus sp.
TGACATACAAATTGCACAAAAAAGACGGCTCAAAATAGCTCATTTTTGTGCAATATTTTCCTGTACAAATGGGGGGTCAAGACTTTATACTTGACTTGTAACAAGTTAACAAGTCATAAAAAAAAAAGCCCATAGAAAGGACGGTGAAAAATAGGGCAAGAAAAAAAAAAGTCGATAATCGACATACTACATTGATAACAAAAGAAAGAAAGGACGGTCAAAAATGGCTAAACAAATTACTTTGGGCTTGACATATGAACAAGCTATAGCGGAAACGGAACAAATTAAATCTTATTATAATAAGATTGATGAATTAGGAAAACAAGCTGAGAGTGCTATGCTATCAATTTGCCCACTGTTGGCAAATTTGAATGCTACAAACGGCTGGCTTCATCTTGACAATTATAGCTCGGTGGACAATAGCCACGACCATAAATCTTTCGGCAAATGGGCTGAAGATTTTTTCGGGAAAGCGCATTCAACCATGGCGGAAACTATCGCCGTATCTAAGAGATACTTCGGAGATAACGGCGAGTTAAAAAACCCTGACCACGCCATATATGGATATACGCAATTGCTTAGAATGCGTAAGTTGACGGATGATGAAATTGCGGAAAATATCACACCCGATATGTCGAGCGCCGATATTAAAAAATTAGTGGTTGAAATGAAAACACCACAAAAGAAAATAGAAACATCAGAACAGACACCCACTATGGCAATTCCAGAGAACTTAAAAAACCTTATGACTGACGTTGACATTCCGGAAGATGTTTCAAGCGAAACATCGGAAGATGCATATACAAGAGAAGAATATAAATTAAGTGAGTTTTCGGATGAACTTATAGAATTGTTTAAGAAGGTGTTTCCGGATACAGCCGGAACGGTAATAATCGACATGAGGGCATAAAGCCCTCATGCCCCAAAAGGGGCATACCAATAATTAACTAAACTAAAAGGAGATAAAAATGGACGAAAATAAAAAAACACTAACAGATATTTTTGGTCACTTAACCGAGGTACAAATTGAAATAATCGAATGCGGCTTTCCGTTTTTAGTAAATCGTATAGAATTATTTGAAGCATACCCAGCTTTTAAAGATTTTATTAAGAAGCTTTTAACAGATTATGCTTGCTTTTCAAATGATGAAAAAGCTATAGCAGCTGCCGACGCTTTTCATCAGGCAAAGTCGATAATCGACAAATATGAGCTTAAGAAAGCGAGGGAATTATGAATGTACTTAGCGTTGTTGAAGTGCTTACTCGCATAGCTCAAGCACTCGAAAGAATAGCATATGCACTGGAGAGTAAATAATGGCTGATGTTTATAACAATTACTACTATATCATTACTAAAGAATACTGGCCTTTAGGCGGTGACCACAGTAATTTTTCCGCAGAAACTATAAGCAATGGTTGGCAATTAAAAAATTACTTAACTTCTAGAGGGTTTTCATTAGAAGCTATTTGCGGAATTGTAGGAAATGCAACATCAGAGTCAACAGGTTTAAACCCTGGACAAATAGAGCATGACTCAGTTGGAAATGTTGTTCGAGGTGGTATTGGTTTCATCCAATGGACAACGCCAGGTGGAACAAATAAAATATATGCTGCTCGCCCTGACTCTTGGTGGGATGGTGCTTACCAAGCTCAAGTAATTGCCGATGAAATCGACCCGTTGACAGCCGACGGCTCATATTATCAAAATAACTCATATCCGCAATATTATTTGCCAAATGCTGAATATATGGCTTATAACGGGCATGACCTAGAATTTATCACAAAGACATATTTTTACTCACGTGAGCGAGGAACTTGGAGTGCAGCACGTATAGGTGATGCAGAAGAATGGTATCGAATTTTTAATGGTACAGAACCACCCGACCCACCTGGACCAGGACCAGGGCCAACACCAACTACTACACTAAAATTCATCAAGAAAAGACAAAACTACAAAAGGAGGAAAATACTATGAAAGCAACAATACATATAAATGAACTTGATGCAGATGTTTTTGCATGGTTAGCAGAAAATGGGTTCAATATATCAAGAGTATTAAAAGGAGCGGATTGGACTACAGTATTTGTTGAAGTAGAAGAATGGTCAAATGTTGTAGTAGATGGTAATGGATTTACTATTTATCAGGGCGATAAAAAATACCATTTTAACAAGACTGTATACTCTTATATATCTATATAGTCGATAATCGACATGTTAAAAGTTTGTTGTATGTGCGGCAGCCCTGACGCACCAATTTTAATAAAGCGGTCGTCACGCCGCGCAAAGTTCTATTGTAAAAAATGCTTTGACTCGGAGATGAAAAAATGGCAAACAATAAAAGAAAAAAGACAAAACTCGACGAACTCGACAGAGCATTAGCATTAGTACAACAAGACATTTCTCGGGATGTTAAGAAAATTATAAAAGACCGCAATTTTAGAAAGAAAAACAATTCTTTAACAGCGGAGCAAATGCACAAAATAGTGCAGCGTGTTTACGAGGGAGATAAGCAGTCGATTAATCGACTACTATATTATGTAAATGCGAATTCAAATGAAGCAAACACTCGCCTTGAGCGTTTGAAGAATGCCGATTTAGATATATATTCGCCAACAACAAATCTTGAAGTCTACATGTCCTCTTACTCCTTAAATTCTCTTCCTGAACGAGGTGTGATAGTTGAGGACAAAAAAACAAAGGAAAAATATCTAGCCTTTGCAGATGATGAAGATGTGAGTGAAATAGTAGGTCAAGCGCAAGCAATCAGAAAATTTCTGTCTTCTCCTCTCTCACGTGTACAAAATGCACGAGATTATATGAAATCTAAAGTTGACTATATGCTTGACCCAGAGGGTAGAATAAATCTTGAAGGCGTTCTCGGCAGAAAACTATCTCCCCAGGAGCGTGGTTTCCTGGGAAGAATGTTAGCCGATAGTCCATTATCGGACTATATAAATGAAGAATATGCAATTACCAGTGAAGTTCTTGAAATGGTAATTGATGAATTTGACGTTAATGAAACAATAAACTCAAATATAGCAAGAATTAACAAAAAATTAACATCAGAACTAAACACACGTTCACTAATCAACACTAGGTATTCCCAAAATTGGGAACGCCGAAACAAAATCTCATTAAAAACAAAAGGAGCAAAAGATGTCAGCGAACGACTCAACTTACGAAACTAAAATACACTCAATTACATCATTTCCCTTTGATACTGTTTTTGCAGAAATGTCGACAGTCGACGTTAAGGATGAAGAATATATAACAAATTTCTTCATGACATTCGACATTGAAACAACATCAATAAACCAAGATGACTACCATGAAGCATTCATGTACACATGGCAGGCAACCATTAAACACGTAACAATTCTCGGAAGAACATGGACGGAATTCGATATATTCCTAAAAGAAATACAACGCTACATAAAGCAAAGAATACTCGTTGTATACTGCCATAATCTCTCATTTGAATTCCAGTTCTTACGTTCATTATACGAAGTTAATTCAGTATTTGCAACAGAACCTCGAAAGATACTTCGAGCAAGAATTGCAGATAATTTTGAATTTAGATGTTCATACAGGTTGACGAATATGGGATTGGCTCGTTTCTTACAACAATCTCAACGTGTTCCTGAAGAATTTAAAAAAGGTCAGAATTATGATTATTCTAAGATACGTACTCCAAGCACTGTTCTATCGCAAGAAGAACTACTCTACTGCCGAAATGACGTAGCCGGATTATATATTGCAATAGAAGAACTATTAGAGTCAGAAAATGATGACCTTACAACTATTCCCATGACGTCAACTGGATATGTTCGTCGAGAAGCACGAGAAGTTATGTTATCAAAACCATACAACAAAACAGTTATTGATGCAATAACTTTAACTCCTGAGCAATATAAAATGTGTAAAGAAGCGGCAAGAGGAGGTAACTGTCATTGCAACCCATTATACTCAAATTCAGTAGTCCCGAATATGCGTTCAAAAGATATGTCATCGGCATACCCAGGCGTAATGATGCAATGTAAGTTTCCTATGAAAGCGTTTTACTTGACAGATGACCCTATAAATAATCTCAATCCACAGAAAGCGTACCTACTTGAACTGGAATTATATGACGTTGAATTGTCGACAATCGACACAATTCCATATATAGCGTATGCAAAGTGTAAACACACACTTGAAGCGAGAAAGGATAATGGAAGAATACTACGTGCTCGCTATTTGCATTTCTTTTGTACAGATATTGATTGGAAGATAATTTCTAAGCAATACAAATATACACATGTAGATGTAGTAACAATGTATGCATCAGATTATGACTATTTACCTGATGATTATAGACAATACATATTTGATAGATATATAGGTAAATGCGAATTGAAGTTTGGTGACCCGTATTATTATGCAAAAGAAAAAAATAAAATAAATGCATTATTTGGTATGATGTTAACTGACATTGTGCATTCAAAAGTAATATATACCGGTGATGCAGAAATACCGTATTTTACCGAATTACCAAACATTCATGAAGCATTACAAAAAGTAGAGCACTCCAAAATAAACTTCCTAGCATATCAATGGGGATTATGGGTGACTGCACATTGCAGAGCAAGACTTCAAAAAGCAATAGACGCGTGTGCAGAACACCATATCCCTCCAGTTTACTGTGACACTGACTCAGTAAAATCTATGGTATCGCCAGGTAAAGAAAAAGAGTTTGAGGAAATATTCAAACAACTAAACATAGAAATCCTCGCAGAAACATCTGCATCAGGATTTAACACAACATACATAACTCATGGGCAAACATTCAATCTAGGTCTATGGGAAGATGATGGCGTTTACTCTCAGTTTAAATCACTTGGCGCAAAGAAGTACTATACAATAACAGTCGATGGTCGACAAGAAATTACAGTTGCTGGACTATCAAAGAAACTCGGGTTAGAATACCTAACAGAACACTTGGATGGTATCAACTCATTCAAACCAGGAACTTTAATTCCAGCAGGTCACTCAGGAAGAACATCATCACACTACATAGATGTAGATGGGCCACGCTACATAAATATAAACGGTGAAACAATTCTCACTGGGTCAGGTGTAGCAATACAAAACACATCTTATCAATTTTCGCTATCAGATGATTATGAAGCATTATTATCATCACCCGATATTATAACAGCGAAACCAATATTTTAGGTACTGTGAGTATATACTACTCTAAAAATATACATAAAGAAAGGATACTATTATGAACACATTCAATTTTTCAGCAAAGGACAAACTTAACGCAGTATCAGCAGCTCCCCTGCAGTCTATTAAGAACAAAACTATTACCATTACAGGTATGGCAGTCGAGAATCGACCTGACAGGAATGGTGAAGTAATCACAGTAGGTTACATCAAAGTAAAGGATGGTAATATCTATACAACAATATCAGATACTGTTATCCGTGGTATTGATGCACTTATTGATTATGTTTGCGATGAAGACCTTGCTGACGTCGACGTAAAAGTTATGACTAAGAAATCCAAAAACAACAGAGAATTCTTCGTACTTGAACTCGTCTAAGTAATATTAGCGGGCGGCGGAACATGTTACAGATTCATTTGTTACTATTTATTGCATCTAAGCGTGATACTCACAGTACAACCGTCCGCATTATAAAGGAGAGAATAATGTATGACACTACAACCAAAAACGACAAACTCTATGTTGACATTACTAGCAGAAGTAACTGCACATTTCAAATTTTTATCGGTGCTCGAGGAACAGGCAAAACATTCTCCGCACTTCGAGGTGAACTTAATAATAAATTTACCACTGAGAAGTTTATCTATCTCCGTAATACAGAGAAAGAATGTAAAATATCTGTGTCACCAATCGGAAATGCGTTTAAAAGCCTTAACCGCGTTTCCGGAACAAATATACAAGGAGAATATCCCGACTCTTTATCCTTTGGAGAGTTCTGGGACAGAACTGACGAAGATGAAGACAACGAAGAATGCATTGGTTATGTCTTTGGACTTTCT
>JAZSES010000085.1:0-3278 GCA_045531805.1 Candidatus Limenecus sp.
GCAGCAATTGCGATACTAGATTAGATATACAATTCTAAACTTCTTGCATATGAACTTCCCAACGATAATAGCCATAGTTGGTTTTGGGATCAATGTACTCAACCAATTCTTTATCTAAAATCCTAAATTTTTCCCCTTTGGGGTATACCACTTCTTGATTATAACCAACATTGTATGCTCTAGACGTTTCTGATTTTGGATGCATAATGAATTTTATGTCCAATCCCGAAATGTGATCACCATAATCATTTTCCGCATAATGCTTATGCGTTGAACAACAATGGAGTTGCGGCAATTCATAAATATCACCGACTTTTGGCAATTGAGCAACAAATTTTTCAGGATCTTTGCAACCAAACCAATGGTACACTGGTTCATTGACAAAATCTTGTTTATATTTTTTTTCAGCAATAACTTCATATAACGCCTCAGTATCTTGAGGTTTTTTGGAATTGTAACGACCACCAAGTTGCATTACAGCAACTTGTATATCTTTATCATCAAACTTAAAACTACCCAAATGTCCTTTTTTCCAAGCATTATAAATTTGCTTATCAGTAGCATTCTCATTCAATTTTGGAAGTATACGTATATCCAATTGCAAATCTTTAATACGAGCATTTTCCAACTCTGCTATAGCCAATTGTCGTTCCTCATTGGTTAAACTTCTTGGTTTTGAAGATATTGTTTCTACTTCATAGCAAAGCTTTGATTTAATTTGCTTAATCCTAAAGTTATCCAGTTGTTTGTTTCTATTTTCTCTTAGTCTTTCAATTCTGCAAAAGTAATCTGATATATTTTCACCATCTTTTTGCGGAGTTCTTTCAGCAATCATTGCCAAACGAGCAAACATCTTTTTTTGCATATTTGAATGCATAGCAACAGAATTTTCAAAATCCACATTTTTCATAAGCAAACCAGTTTTAGACTTTTGCTTGAGAAACTCTATAATTTGTGTTCTGGAAACAGAAATACCATTTTTCTCAAGTTTTTTCAATTCACAAACAATAGCCTTTGCAATAAATTTTGAACTTGGTATATCCTGAGAATTTCCACTATTTGATATATTTGAATTTAAAACATCTTCAAGCTTGAGTGTTAACAACTCTGGATTATAACTAGAGTACTGTTCAGCCACCTGAGTAATATCTTTTAAATACTCATATAAATTTTTTCCTTTATATGGATTTTTTTCAATTTTTGTTAAAACTTCTTTTAAATATTTTTTTCGATTTATTAAAGTTTTTGCAAGTAATTCATCTTGAACGACTTGCTTTATCTTTACATCAGAAATATCACAAACTTTTTTTAATGAATTTACAAGTTCTTTTTGAGTCATTGAAGAATAAGCTCGTTTACTAGCCTTATTCCTTCCATCTAAAAAAGTTTTTAACTCACTAACTGTATCATCAAAATCAGTCTTCAACTCACCCTCTGCACGATAATTCAAAGCACCGCCATTATCAATTTTTATGACTTTTCCATTTTTAACAAATGTATTTCCAAAAAGCATTGAATCCCAATTCGCCAACCAAGCATCAACAGCAAAAGCTTCTTGCAAAGGTTTTTCATCTCGAGGCACAACCAAATCAGGCTCAAACTTACTTGCCAGAGCAGGTATTTTGCCATTTATTTTTATAGGCATCACTTCAGCAGTCTGTATTCCAGCCAATTGGTATAATCTATTGGCAAGAATTTCAGATCTAATATGCCCAACTTTTTCTTTATTTCTTGCATACTTCACATAATAAATATTCCCACTAGACTTATCTTTTGCCCAAAAAGCATCTTGCGACCCAAACTGAGAACCTTTGAACATAACCCACTCTGAAGTATCTTTTTGAGACACAACACGAATAGAAGCTTGAGGGAAATTAGTACGCAGATTTTTTTCAAACTCAGCAATTTGGGACAATTCAAGTTTATCAGGTTTTATCTGCCCAAAAGAAATATTACTTCTAATAGGAGTCGTTTTATGAATATTTTTAATAGATTTTACATTTTCAACTGACTTTAAATTGACATCAAAAGACATTTTCACCTACACAATTAGTTTCTTGATATATAAAGTCAAAAAGAATGGAAAAATTGCGTAAGAAATTTATAATTCTTAAAAAGATGATTAAAACAAAAAAAAGATGAGTCTGATTTTACAATCAGACTCATCATCGAATTTATTCAGAATTTTCTTTAGGAATATGCCACCCTCGGCCAAAGATTTGTTCACCTTTTACCCAAGCAACAATTTCTAATTTTTCAGAATCCTTTATAACACCAATATTTAAATTATTTGGTCCATTTAGTTTCTTTTTACCCTCAATACGGTAACCAGCAAGACTTGATATCATATTGTAAGCATCACTGTAATTAGTGATAGTTTCTAAACACTTAACAGTATTCATAAACTTACCATCGGCCAGCTCCTTACTTTCTTGAGCAAGATAACCATAAACGGAATATTTATTAAACATAAACCAAAAACCTATTATTGTACAGATTCACGAGCCCTAGGGCGTTCCAGACGATAAGCGCCACTCACAGTATCATCACTGGGCTTAAATGTTAACCCAATACACTCAGAGCCAGAACCGCCATTACCACCGCATAAGTCATCGAAAAATGCTTCATTATTAGCAACCGGATACCAACTACCGCTAGCAGTACCGCCAATAGAATAAATGTAACCAGTATCACCATTAACGCCTGTATAAGATGAACCATAAGTTAATGAGCCATTATTTAAAGCATTCTGGGCATCATTATAATTATTGTAATGTGGTTGACCGTGCTTATTTGTTGGTTGAGTGTTGTGTCTAGCTACAGGAACCCCAGATTGAATAAATTTCACCATATAAACATCCTTTCTTGCCAATACAGCGATTTAATATCACAATGATATTAACGGCATATCCTCAATAAAACTTTAGGGAAATAAACTAAAGAATTAAAAAATAATGATTGAAAAGAGTTACAGATAGTGTATTTAAGACAATTGTAAACATTTATTAAAGAAACTGAAATACTTAATATTACTTAACCAAAACAAAGATTTTAGAAAAATTATTTAATTTACCGAAGGCCACTCTGCCGAATCAAAGGTGACTAAATGTCACGTTTGACGAGAGGGAAGAACAGCAAGCCGAAAATACATCCATTTTATAAACTAGAATTCGTTTTGCAAAGGCGCAGTAGGTTCAAGTCCATATTAATTCAATAAAAAAGACTCCCAGCGGAGTCCTCTTTTAAATTTGCCGAAGGCCGGACTCGAACCGGCACGC
>JAZSES010000352.1:0-2625 GCA_045531805.1 Candidatus Limenecus sp.
CCTGATACTGATGAAAAACCTAAATACTACGCTTTATCAATGTTTCCGTATCCATCAGGGAAACTACACATGGGACACGTTAGAAACTACACAATTACAGACGTAATTGCGCGTTTCAAAAAAATGCAAGGGTTTAACGTATTACACCCAATCGGTTGGGATAGCTTTGGCTTGCCAGCTGAAAACGCTGCTATTCAACACGGTGAAAGCCCTGAAAAATGGACAGATGAAAACATTTCATATATGAAAATGCAACTAAAAAAACTTGGTCTTATGTACGACTGGGATAGAGAAGTTGCAACTTGCAAACCTGACTACTACAAATGGACACAATGGTTGTTCTTGCAATTGTACAAAAAAGGATTAGCTTACAAAAAAGAAGCTGCCGTAAACTGGTGCGACCAATGCGCTACAGTGTTGGCAAACGAGCAAGTTATTGACGGTAAATGTTGGAGATGTGATAGCATTGTTGAGAAAAAATACCTTTCTCAATGGTTCTTGAAAATCACTGAATACGCTGAACAACTATTACAAGACATTGATAAACTTGAAGGCTGGCCAGATAGCGTAAAAATTATGCAAAAAAACTGGATTGGCAAATCACAAGGTGCAATTCTTAGATTTAAAGTAAAAGAAATTGATGGCCTAGAAATTCCTGTATACACAACCAGACCTGATACGGTCCACGGTATTACATACTTGGTTGTTGCACCTGAATACAAAGACATCGAAAAACTTACTACACCAGAACAAATGCAAGCAGTAGAAGAATACAGAGCAAATGCGCGCAAAATGACAGAAATCGAAAGACTTTCTACAGAACGCGTAAAAACAGGTGTGCCATTGGGTACTCACGCAATTAATCCATTTACAGGAGAAGAATTCCCTCTTTGGACGGCAGATTATGCACTTGTTGAATACGGTACTGGTGCAGTAATGGCAGTACCTGCGCACGATGAACGCGACTTTGACTTTGCAAAAAAATACAACTTACCTATAAAAATCGTAATTGAAAACAAAGAAAATCCATCTGACTGTAAAGAATCTGCATACACAGAATCAGGTGTTCTTGTTAACTCCAACGAATTTGACGGTATGGACAATGAAACAGCCAAAAAAGCTATTACTCAAAAAGCTGCTGATAACGGATTTGGCGAATTTAAAACACAATACAGACTTCGTGACTGGTTAATTTCTCGTCAAAGATATTGGGGTGCGCCAATTCCTATTGTTTATTGTGAAAAATGCGGTCCACAACCTGTTCCTGAAAACCAACTTCCCGTAAAATTGCCAGAAGATGTTGATTTCAGTGTTAAGGGTAAATCACCAATTTTGACATCAAAAACATTTTTGGAAACAACTTGTCCTTGTTGCGGTGGCAAAGCTACTAGAGAAACCGACACAATGGATACATTCATTTGTTCAAGCTGGTACTATTTGAGATATGCTGACGCAAAAAATGCAAATGAGCCTTTCTCAAAAGAACTCGCAAACAAATGGCTGCCTGTTGACCAATACGTTGGTGGTATTGAGCACGCTATCTTACACTTGTTGTACTCAAGATTCTTTACAAAAGCACTAAAAGACTTGGGCCTTGTAGACTTTGATGAACCATTCAAAAATTTACTTACTCAAGGTATGGTACTAAAAGACGGTTCAAAAATGTCAAAATCAAAAGGCAACACAGTTGACCCTGATGAAATCTTTGAAAACTATGGTGCAGATACTGCAAGATTGTTCATTCTTTCAGACTCACCACCAGCAAGAGATTTTGACTGGTCTGACGCAGGTGTAGAAGGTTGCTACAAATTCCTAAACAGAGTTTGGAGATTGTACGCTTCACAACAAGACAACATTATCTTGGATTACAAATTGCCTGAAGATGTTTCTACATTATCAAAAGAAAATAATGACCTTGTAAGACAAACACATATTGCAGTAAAAGGAATTACTCAAGATATTTCTAACGAGTTCCAGTTCAACACTGTAATCTCCAAATATCGTGAGTTTACAAACGCAATTTATGATTATGTAGGCAAAAAATCTTCATTCAATGAAGAAGACAAAAATGTATTGAGCTTTGCATTGGTAACAATGCTAAAACTTCTAGCTCCAACTACTGTTCACTTGACAGAAGAAATCTACCACAACATTGGTGGCAAAGGTTCTATTCACGAAACAGATTGGCCTACTTATGAAGATAAATTGGCAAAAACTTCTGCAATTACACTTGTTGTTCAAGTTAACGGCAAAGTAAAAGATAAAATTGAAGTTGATGCAGAATCTTCAAAAGAAGAGCTAGAAAAAGCAGCAATGGAAAGTGAAAAAATAAAAGAAACTATCAATGGTAAACAAGTTGTGAAAACAATTGTTGTACCAGGTAGATTAGTGAACATTGTTGTAAAATAATTAACTAACCAACAATAAAAAAAGAGGTCATAAGACCTCTTTTTTTAATCTAATCTAGTGTCGCAATTGCTGCCGGCTCAACGCAGCCAGCAATTACTCACCTTTGACTTCTTTTGCCGAAATCTTTGATTTCGTGCAAAATGTCTTCACTATGTGAACAAGACGCCACTCAGCTCTGCAGACAGGTTCACTCATTTCGTCTGCGACTCAATGGTT
>JAZSES010000213.1:0-6814 GCA_045531805.1 Candidatus Limenecus sp.
TGTATGTACTGCTTACCGCCCCCTTTTTATTTTTCTTTTCATAAAATCTATGCAGAGGGCTTTTACTATTCCATTTTTACTTAATTTACACTACACAGCCCTCTTTTTTTTAGATTTCAATTGGATAGTTGGATTTTCGAGGGCAATTTTCCCCGCCCTCTTTTTTTTAGGCTTTTAGATAATAATCCGTATTTACTTAAAAGGGCTTATCTCTTCGAGCCCTCTTTTTTTAACAAAAAAGAAAGCGAGGCTATATATGAACAAAAGAATTATTAGTTACTTAAACCTAAGCAGATTTTTAATCGTAGGTTTAATTATTTCGCAGATTGTAACTTTCTGTTTTATCGGACATTTAACAAACGAAAAAAAGCAAGATGAACTTAACGAAAGAATTTGTATTGAGGAATTGATACCACTTGAACCAATAAAGGAATTGAATTAATGGAAGATTTAGGCGATTTGAGCGGTTTAGATTATGAAACAGCTTATTTTATGAAGTATGGTAAAAACGCACCATACAAAAAGAAAGAATGTAAGTACACTCCTCCGGAATTTGACTGGGAACAAGCAAACGAACCAGACCAGTTTATTTGTTGGCGAGGTGCAAGGCTAGAAGATTTTATACAAACTCTAGCTTATTAAAAAAAAGAAAGGTGATTGTTATGAGTTTTGATGAAAATTTAAACTTACTTAAAATTTTGACAAATCAAGAACTAGTTTATCTTTATTATGAGGCGCAGGAAATGAAATACAGTAAAGCCTTAAAAAAGATTTTAGACGAAATGAACCGCAGGGTAAGGGAGGCATAAAATGCGAAGACTAGAACCTGAAGAAATTGAGTGCAGAGTATCTCAAGTTTCAGCCAAAGGTTGTTCATTGCTTCTTTATAAAACGGCAAGAGTTGACAGAGCAATATTAGATGAAACTTTTGGCAACCGTTGGCAAAACGATTTTAAAGTCATTGACGGCAAAATGTACGGCGGTATTGGTATTTATGATACTGATTTAAAAGAATGGCTTTGGCGTTGGGATTGCGGTACAGAAAGTAACACCGAAAAAGAAAAAGGCGAAGCAAGCGATTGTTTCAAACGTGCGGGATTTAAATGGGGAATTGGTGTAGAACTCTACACAGCTCCTTTTATTTGGGCTTCAGTAGCAACAAAAAAGAATGAAAAAGGCAAGTATGAACTTGAGAACAAATTTACCAAATTTTTTGTTAAAAATATTGGCTACGATGACAGGGGAACGATTAACAAATTAGTTATTGTTGATGAAAACGGAGACACGCTTTTTAATCTTGGTAAAAAGGCGGAAAAACCAAAGGCTAAAATGAATAAAGATGATACCGATATTTATACTACTTTAGCCAAAATTGACAATGTGGAAGATGTTAAAGGTTTTTACGAAGTCAATAAAGAAAACGTAAACGACCGTGAGTTTTTCCACAAAATGACTATTGATAGAGCTAATCAAATAGCAAAAATACAGAAAGAATTTAACAATAAAAAAGAAGAGGAGTTATTGATTTAATGAGTCATTTAGACCACGCACAGGAATTATCTAAAATATCTAAAGAATTTAGACAAATTGCATATAATTACAAAGAAGATAGAGCAAATTATGCAGAAGCTTTAAACAAACTTACAGGGCTTATTTATAGAACCGGCTTACACGATGACAAAGCTTCTTTTGAAAACAAACTAACTAAACTTTTAGCTACTTCTGAAGCTGAAAAAGCAAAATATTATATTGAGATGCTGAACACTTCAGAAGCTAATTATAAAGGTTGGGAGATGGTTTGCAAAGCATACGCCGCAGAAATAAGCGCAATACAATCAGTTATCAAGTATAACTTGACAGGTGAGCTTAACGAAAATATCGCAAATAAAGCGAATGTAGATAGTTTAATATTTTAACCCCTTTCTCCCCCTCTCCTTGGGGAGAGGGTTGGGGTGAGGGGTCAACCAAAGAAAGGAAAAAGAAAAATGACAACAATTGGAGCAGGATGGAAGAAAACAGACAAAAACAACAAACCTTATATTTCAGTATCAATCGATAAGGCTTTGTTACCTTTGACAATAGATGAAAAGAAAAAGATTTCAATTTTCCCTATCGCAGAAAAGGATAACGAAAAAGGACCAGATTACAGAGTAGTTTTATTTGTGCCTGAAACACAAACTCAAGATGAAGAAGTTAAGGATGATTATTTTCCTTAATTCAGTATTAGAAGTATTTAAAGGAACGATTATAAATGGCAAATAGATTACACGATACAGAAATATGGACTAAAGATTGGTTTATAGATCTAAATGTAAAACAAAAACTTCTTGTTAAATTTATTTTTGATAATTGCGATTGTGCAGGATTTTATAAAATTTCTTGGAACTTATTAAAATTTTATTTTTCAGGCGAAACGATTACCAAAGACGATTTTTTAAAAATTAAACAAGTTAGGTTTATAGAGGACGATTTAGTTTTTGTTGAAGATTTTGCCTTATTTCAATGTAAAGTGAAATCATTTGACAAACTGAATCCTAATAATAATGCCCATAAAGGGGTTTTAAAATTGCTAGAAAAATATGGTGTTTTTAAAGCCCCTAGTGAGGGGCTAACTAGCCCCTCACTAGGGGCACAGGATAAGGATAAGGATGTAAACACTAAGTTATATGGTGAGTATCTAAATGTTAGTTTAAACAAAGAACAGTATGGAAAATTACTTGCTATGTGCGCTAGTGAGAAACTGCTAAATGAGCTTATTGATTCATTCTCGAGTAATATCGAGGTAGGGAAAGAGCGACCTTACCAAGCAGACTTACCTAATGCACATTTTGAAAGGATTAAAAGCTACTATAACTGGCGCAAAAAAAATCCTGAAAAATTTGCAAAAGAATGTAGCAGACCAGATTCAAAAACATACAAACCCGAACAAGTAACTATATCCGCAGAAGAAAAAGCAGATATAGAAGCGATACAAGCAAGAATTAAATCTAGGAGGGCAAGCTAATGAGTCAACAAGAGAGAGTACAAGCCTTTTTGGCAAAGAAAAGCAAAGCAGCACAAGTGCTAGAGCTTCTGTTGAACAGGGAATATGTAACGTGTAGCGACATAATTAATCTTGATAGGACAAGTCCGGTAGTTTTTACAACTTGTCCACATTCGTTAATAAGAGAGATTAGAGACGAGTTTGGCGCAGATTTTGTAAAAGACAAAGAGGTTAAATTCTTCAGAAATTTTTACAAAAACGGCAAAGAACATAAATCAAGCGAAACTTACAAACAATATTTTGTAGAGAAAATGGGGGTATAAATGGGTTTTATAAGAGATGTACTTTTAATTTGGGCTTGTGTCCACTATTTATGGGGGTAAGTTATGACCATTAAAGACGATTTAAGCAAATATCCTTGCTTCCTTTTCTCTTTCGGAACGTTAAGACCTATCCCAACACCGCAAGATTGGAGCTATGTTTTACAATGCCACCACTTCATCCCTAAAAGCTATAAAAAAAACAACCCAAAGTTTTATGAGCGTGTAGAACATTTGCAGAAGCTGATATATATGGCATCACAAACGCATTACAACCTGCACGCTATGGGCGAGGATACATTTTTCAAACGCTATGGGATAGAAAAACATAAGTTACTTTTCAACCGCAAATTATGGAGAGCAGGCTATTATGACGAACTTAACAACGAGCGAGCAAACGATATATAACTTGCTGGTCAATGAGGGGATGCGCACACGAGATATAGCAAGCAAACTAGGCTACACATCCCGCACGATTGAAACCAAAATAAACACAATTTGTGAAAAAAAGGGGGTTGCTACCCAAAAAGAACTAATAGTCAAACACTACAAGGATATTATAAAGGAGTTTAAACTATGTCCAGATACGACGACACTTTAACACCACGAGAGCAAGAGGTTTATTGCAAGATTATCAATAACATAGAAGGTAAACCAAGAAGTCGGTTAGCAGAAGAAATGTTCATAAGCAAATATACAATGCATACTCATTTAATGAATATTTTTGAAAAAACAGGTACAAGCTCACAGATTGAATTGATAGTGAAACACTACCACGAGAGAGGCAGATTATGGAAACAACAGAAAGAACAATAAAGATAGAGCAGATACAGAAGGTTATAGGCGCACTTTCAAGATGCACTTTAGAAACATACTTGAAAAATTGGCGGTTTGCACCTTTTGTAAGACGTATTCACTCAGAAAAAGGACGCTGGCATTATGAATACGTTTACTGCAAAGACTTTTTTAACAACTTTTACACTTATTTGATTATGAAACGCAAAATCTACGAAGCAAGAAATCTAAAAGACACCTTTACTCAAGTAGGTATGCAGTTAGAATATTTGGAGGAATAATGCGGAAAAGAAAATGTAAATACTTTGAGCGTGAGTCTTGGTGGTATGGTCGGGGTAAACTTGAAGCAATAGCTTCATCTGTAAGATGTAAAGCAGCTTGTACACAAATCTTCTTTGAATGTGAGAAATGCCCATTTTACGAACCAACGCAACTTAACCCAGATATAGCAGAGTTTTTCAACGCAACTTGTGAGAGGTATAGAGATGAACAACTTTGAAAAAATAAAGCAAATGACAGTTGAGGAAATGGCTAATTGCTTTTTTAGTTGGGAGTTCTTACTGGAAGCTGTATATAGTCAAGAAAATATCAAACAATGTCTCTTACAGGAGGTAGAACAATGAGAACTATACATTATTATATAAATTTTGAAACTGACGGATACAAAAGGCCTACACCTTTAAGTCCTAACGTTTCTAAAGATTTTGAAGGTTTTTGTATTAGCTACAATCCAATAGTTAATGAAACAGCTTTAATTATTAATGATGAATATTATATTTTAACAGGTGATTTTAGAAAACAATATGGCGATTGTAATTTAAAACAGGCCTTACATACCTTTATCAGATTTGCTGATACACATATTAACGGCTGGTCAACAAAAGATAAAGAAGATGCAATAAAGCTATTGAATGAGGTGATAAATGGGTACTAGAAAGCGAGGCTAACAATGAAAGCAGATAACGATAGATTAACATTAAGAGAACGACTAATTTTAAGAATTTTACTATTTATTGTTGATTGGTTGGCAAAAAGTTGTGATGAAATCAAAAACTTTGAAATAGATAAAATTTTAGAAGAATTTGGAATAAAGGAAAAGTTACAATGACTAACGAACTAGAGAAACAGTTTTTTGATACGTTTGGGATTGAATGCAATATATCCTTCCATCAACAGTTTAATGGCGCACAAATTCCAAGAGGTTTAGAATTTTATAAGAAAAGAGAAGAACTCGCAAAAACTGGAATAATTAAAATATGGCATAAAATGCTTAATCCACGCCCTGAAAATTATTGCGTATATTGGGGAGAGTATCATTACCCTACAATCACCGACCGTATATTGCTACAACTTCAAGAGATATTATTACAACACAATATAAATGTTGAATATTCCCATTTTAATGATGGTGATTACTATTGTAGCTGTAGCATTCCATTAGCTAATGGTAAAGGTAAAACATTTAAAGAAGCTTTCTTAGATATGCTTATTTCTATTGGTGAGGATTATGCAGAATCTTGTTGTTATGACGGACAAGACGTTATTTATAACCAAGTACGCACACTATTTGAGGAGGGGTAAGATGAAGAAATTTATAATATTAATAATTTTAGCTTTTCTGGTTAATATTCCAGTTCTAGCAAAAACAATTATGAACCCAATTGAGCGTATTGGCAGCATTAGTACAGGTAATTTATACACAACTAAAGTAACAACAGAGGAAGGTACATACAGAATTTTTGTTTACAATTCTGGTTATGGAGCTGGAATAACAACAGTAAAAATTAAATAGAAAGCAGGTAACAATGACAGATAAACAGATAATAATAGATGGTGTAGATGTGAGTGGGTGCCTATTTTTTACGCAGTATGGATTTTGTATAGCTCAATTAGAAATATTGGGTGGTTCTGGTAAATGTAGTGTTAATAATCAGAACTGTGACTACAAACAACTCAAACGCAAAGAGCAAGAATGCAAGGAGTTGAAACAAAGATTACAACAATGTTGGAAAGTAGAATATAGTTTTGTTGAACAACTCGACCAACTCAAAGCAGAGAAAGGGGTGTTGAAGAAAGCTAACAATCACATAGAACACAACAGAAAACAAAAAGCAGATAAGCTAATGAGAATAGAAAAGCTAATCACAGCTTGTTCGACTGGTTATACTGATGAATTTATACAAGAATTATTGGTTATTCTTCACGAACCAGAACCTATTTCTTTTGAAAATAAGTACAAAGCAACTCTTGCAGAGATAAAAGAGATTGCAGAAGTATTAATTACAACGACTGATGAATATGACAGCTGTTATTACAAAGACAGATGTTCTAAATGTGAGGTTAAAGAGGATTGTCAATATCTTAAAGTTGAACAAATCCTACAAAAAATCAGCGAGGTGGAAGATGGTTAGATTGCATCCTAGAACGTGGTTTGATTTGGAATCATACAAACAAGGTAATGACACAGTAATTATTTTTAAAGATTTTAATTTAAAATATGTAGTTTCAGAATTTAAAACCAAGCAAGAAATATTTTTTTATGGGCTATTTTATAAGTTTGATATTGAAAGCCTAGAGAAAATAAGAAAGATAATAGATAGAGTAATTAGCGAAATCAAACGTGAGGTGGGGAATGATTGAAATTACAAAAGATAATTATAAAGATTTAAAGTTTGATGGTGTTGTTGTTTCAGTAGATAAACTTGATTTTAAAGAG
>JAZSES010000272.1:0-12539 GCA_045531805.1 Candidatus Limenecus sp.
AAAATACACTTCCGAGCAAAACGGACAAAAAATACATTCTTGTTTCGCAGTCTGAAATTCTCAACCTGTGTATTTTGACACTCAGTTTGAGAAGAAAGAACAGTGGGTTTGATAGCAAAAATTTTTCTTCAGAAGTTTTACAGTATAATATAGGGCAAGGGAACGCTGTCAATGAAAATAATAGGTATTAAAAATTATTCATACAATCCTAAGCATAAAAACGATCTTTTTTTAAGAAGTGAAAGACAATACAGCGATACGCAAGATGTTAATTGTATTAACTTTAGAGCAAAAACAACAAATCTTAATAAATCTGTTTTTATACAACGTAATATCATAGAAAAAGAAGAAAGTTTGAGTAAGTTTGTTGATAAAATCTTTAACAAGATTTACCAACATGATATAAGTACAAATTACCAATTATTTATACATCCACAGTTAAAACCATTATTTAATGATGTTGATAATATAAGTTATAAAGATATCGTTCCATTTATTATATCAGCAGAAAAACCTACAATAGACTCTACTGTGGACAATTGTTATAAACACATTAAGAGTTTAATCCCTAAAGGTATGGAATATCAAAAACAATGTGTAGAAAGTATTAATAAAGTGCGTTCTAAAGCTTATGACATTCTTGTACAGAATGGATTTCCCCCTGAAGAATTAAACAATAGAACTATTATAGAAGAAAGTAAAGCCTATAAAAGATTTGAAAAACTTCTTAAAGATTCGTCTATAGAAAAAGAGCTACAAGAAAATTCTGAAATATTAGTTTTACCTGATAAAGATAACAAGGATACAACAGTAAGGTTACAAAGAACTTTTTTAAACGGATTTGACTTAAAGTGGAACAAGCTATATGAAATAAATTTATCAGAAATATCATATAAAGATTCAAAATTAAATTATCATACTTCTAATGTCTGGAAACCTATTGCAAAATTAACAGCAGATGATGGAAGTGAATTGGAATTTGAATATTGTATACCCAGAAGAGAGATTTTTAATGATTACAATAATAGATACCTAGTAGACAAAAAAATAAGCTCATTGAAATCTCAACCAGATTCAAATAGATGGAAATATGTAGATTTATTTTTTGATATAAAAGATCGTACTAATAATATTATTTATACTTTTCAAACAAACAACGGAACTGATAAATTAGTATCTATATACGATATTGAAAAAGGAATTTTATTAGCAGATATTAATGCCTCAAAAAATAAAACTCTTAATTTTGTAGAAGATGCTGAAATTGTATTAGGTACAAGTTTATATACAAATCTATTAAGGGATAAAAGACCGATGGGTGCTTGTATTGTATTACCATATGATGTTAGAAAAGACCAAAGTTATATAAAAAAAGAACTTGAACCTCATATATTGAACGGTGTTGGTACAGGGTTTGATTTATCAGAAACGAAAAAACCGGTTGAAACACTCAACGCACTAAACGAAATACTAAAAGAATACGATAGCAAAACAGAAAGACCTCCTGCCGGAATTGCTATTTTAGATGTAACACATGGTGATATTCTTGAATTTATTAATGCTAAAAGAAATGTTGATTTTAATGGTTGGCGATTTAACATTTCGGTAGCCATCCCAAATGAATTCATGCAAAAAGTTACAAACAACGAAAACGTAAAACTTATGAATGGAAAAGAAGTTTCTGCAAAAAGTATTTATTCAGCTATTATCGATAGTATGCACTATTGCGGTGAGCCAGGTATAGTTTTTAAAGATCGTGTTGAAGCAACTAATCCCCTCCCAAATCATAAGTATAGAGGCATGGCAAGCTGTGCTGAGATTGGACTTGAAGAGGGTGAAATGTGTTTATTTTCACATATCAATTTAAGCAAATTTTTAGATAAAAATTCAAATAAAATAAACTACTACGAGATGGGAAAAGCTACTGAAGCATTATCAAAAGCTTTAGATAATGTTATTGATATTAATATTTCAGAAAAGGTTGGAGAAGATAATATTGCATCACAAAAACGTAGATTTGGAATTGGTGTATGTGGGTTTGCTGATTTATTAGCAAATATGAAAATACCTTATGGTAGTCGTCGTTCTCTAGAAATTTTAGCAAATTGCCTTGAAGTTATTAACTATTCTTCTAAAAAGGCTTCTATGGAACTTGCTAAAGAAAAAGGTAAATTCCCGTTATTTGATGAAAGTAGATATAATGAACGAGATTTTTTGATAAAGCATTCTTCAGTAGGTTCTCCAATAAGCCAATCTTTATGGGATAAATTGTATGATGATATACAGAAATATGGATTAAGAAATGCTACTACAACCGCATTGCCACCAACAGGTTCTAGTTCAAGAATTGTAGGAGCATCATATAGTATAGAACCTTATTTTGACTTAAGAAACAATCAAATTTTTTATGAAAAAGTAAATGAATTAGATTATTTATCTCAAGAAGAAAAACAACAAATAATAGATATCGTAAACAAAACAGGTAGTTGTCAAGATATTAAATCTTTACAGAATCTTGTCGGTGATACATTTAGATTAGGAAATGAAATAAGCTATCAAGATCATTTAAAAGTTGTTGGGATAGCACAAAAATTTATTGATGACGGAATATCTAAAACTATCAATCTAGAAAATAATGCAACAAAAGATGATATTGATAATGCTATAAGAATGGCATATGACTTGAATCTAAAAGGGATTTCTGTTTTTCGTGACGGTTGTCTTGATGAAAGAAATTTGGAATCTATTTAAAAATTTATATTTTTTAAATCTCCCAAAAGTAACTTTTATCGGACATGCGGGTAAATATAGAATCAGCCTAACTTTCCCCCTGAATGGGGCGGATAAAGGTGGGGTGATGTGGAAACTTGAGTCCATCAAAAGACCGTTTTCGTCCGTTTTAAAATATGTTTTTCAACTCACTTCCAACCGCCATGAATTAGTGTTGTTGGGCAAACATGCCCAACTTACCAAAATACACTTCCGAGCAAAACGGACAAAAAATACATTCTTGTTTCGCAGTCTGAAATTCTCAACCTGCAAGACTATCTCCATCGGAAATTTTCTGCCTGCAAGACAATTTATAGTAACAAAAAAGACCCCTTGCGGAGTCTTTGTATATGGCGCGCCCGGAGAGATTCGAACTCCCGACCTTTTGGTTCGTAGCCAAACGCTCTATCCAACTGGGCTACGGGCGCACACTATTCTTTTGTCATTTGCGCGTTTGGAGCCAAACGTTATCTAAATCGCAAGCTATCCGCTTGCTTAGCCAACGGGCTACGGGCGCATACCATTCTTTTGTCATTTGCTACCGACGCACAATATCAAATTGTCGGTATATCTACATCTATAATATATTATAAATATTTTTTATCAAGTCTTGTCTTGTAATTCTGAAATAGTCTAATGTTTATGATAAATTGATAGCAAGCTGTCCGAGAAAAATTCGTGATAAGAAGAACTCTGTTTAAAAGTTGCCTGTGGCAAGTTTTAAATAGAGGTAGACAAAGCAAAAACACAGTTTTTGTGTGTCGTATAAAATATATGTGAACGAATTTTTTGAGTGGCGTCTTGAAAAGGTGAGTAATTGCTGGCTACGTTCAGTCGGCAGCAATTACGACACTAGATTAGATAACAAAGGAGGATATGACGATGAACGATAATTATGAAAAACTTTTTGCAGTTGAACCAAAATCAATGAAATATGGTGAAAATCCACACCAAAAAGCTTTTTTGTATTCTACACAAGAAAATGCTGAGTTTGAAAATCTTAGTGGTGTTGAGCTTTCATATAACAATTTTTTAGATATGAATTGTGCAGTAAAATTGGCTGCTGAGTTTTATGATGTTGATGCAGTTGTCATAGTAAAACACAATACGCCTTGCGGTGTTGCGCTGGGAAAATCACTAAATGAAGCATATTTAAAAGCTTTTGATACTGACCCAATTAGTACTTTTGGTGCTGCAGTCGCTTTTTCTCGCCCAGTAGATAAAGAAATTGCAAAACACGCTTCTTCTGTTTATCTTGATACAATTGTTGCTCCTGATTTTGACAAAGATGCTCTTGAAATTTTACAAAAAAATGAAGCATTGAGAATAATAAAACTTGTTACACCATTAAAAACTATTAGAACAATGCAAGAACAAGAAATTTGTGTAACTCCGTTTGGAACTCTTGTCCAAGAAACTGACAACAAAGAATTGGATAAAGATACTTTTAAAGTTGTTACAAAGAAAAAGCCTACAACTGAAATGATAGAGGATATGGTTTTTGCTTGGAAAATAGCTAAACATGTGAAAACAAATGCTACAGTTATTGCAAAAGATTTTAAAACTTTGTCAATAGTTGGTGGTCAGTCTAGTAGAATTGATTCTATAGAAACTGCTTTGAATAGAGCTTGTGATGGTTCAAAAGAAGCCGTTATTGCTTGTGATGGTTTTATTCCTGCAATAGATAGTGTTCAAGCTGCTGCTCAATGTAGAATTTCAGGGATTATCCAAACAGGCGGTACTCTCAAAGATAAAGAGGTAATTGACGCTTCCAACAAATATGATATGGTTATGATTACGACTGAAATTAGACATTTTAAACATTAAGGAACAATATGACAAATACACTACCGATAGAAAAAGAAAATAAAAAAGCCTTGGGCTGGCTAACTTTAGGGCACGGCTTGTCTGATAGTTACTCAAGTTTTATCAATCCGATATTACCTTTTATTGTTGCAAATATTGGAGCAAGTTTGGCTTTGGCTACTTGTGCATTGAGTGTTTCTCAATTGTTTTCGTCAATGATGCAACCTGTATTTGGTTATATTGCAGATAAATGGCAGAAAAGATTTTTTATTTTTTGGGGAATAATCCTCGCTTCAGTAGCTTTTTCTTTGTCAGGTTTGGTTTCAAATATTTGGCAATTGGCATTGTGCTTGGTTGTTGGTGGATTGGGCGTTGGGTTTTATCACCCTCAGGCTACAGGTTTTGTTGTGAAATATAGTGGTGAAAACCTTGCTAAAAATATGAGCATATTTATTGCAGCTGGTACAATTGGCTATTCGCTAGGTCCAATAATTTCTTCTTCTATTACTCAGGTTTTGGGTGTAACAAAGCTTCCTTTTGCTGCGACTTGGGGGGTAATATTTGCATTGTGCTTGTTCTTTTTTGTTCCAAAGGTTAAACCTAGTCACTACGAAAAAAACGAAAATTCTTTCGTTGGGACATTAAAAGATATTTTTAAAAACAAAACTGTTCGTATTTTGATAATGGTGTCTTCATTAAAATCTCTTGTTACATCAAGTTTTAGTATCTTACTTCCATTTTATTGGAAAGATTTGGGATATAATGCTTTTCAAATTGGTGTAGCAGTTTTTGTTTTCCTTACTGTTGGTGCATTGGGAACATATTTGAGCAGCAAGTATGAAAAACTAATTGGTTACAAAAATGTATTTTATACGTCTTTAATAGTTCCATTTATTTTGACAGTAGTGTTTGCTTTGTTGACAAAAACAGCTCCCGTGTTGTCATTTGGTTTGTTTGTTTTGACTGGGTTTATAACAATGCTTTCTGTTTCAATAAACATGGTAATGGCACAAAAAACTATGCCTCAATATAAGAGTATGATATCAGGCTTTATTGGTGGATTTAGCTGGGGGATAGTTGGTGTATTTTTACCTTTAATTGGTCTAGTTGCACAAAATATTGGTATTATAAATACGCTTTTGATAATTTCGTTTATTCCTGTTGCATTGTCTTATTTTGTTAGGTATTTGCCTGATAATAACTAAGTTTTGTAAAAATACGTTTTGTTATCTAGCAAAAAATATTATGTTTGTATTTCATGCAAATGTATTATTAATGTGAGGATATAAGCACATGTCAATTCAAGCGATTTCTTTTGGTGCAACTACAAAAAATGGTAACCAATACAAAAGAACAAATGTAGGTAAGTATGTTGGTGCTGCTATGGGTGTGGGGGCAGCAGCAATATCAGTTTCTGAAGTAAATAAAATGCCCAAAATTAATATTCTAAGAAAATTTGTGTCTGCTAGAACGGAAATGATTAACAATGGACTTACAAAAATAGCTGCAAACAAGGTAATTCGTAATTTATACAGGGTAGGTATTGTTGGTGGTTTTATTGCTGTAGGGCTTATCTATACAGGTCTTGGTGCCGTAGCGGATGCATTTGCGAATAGATACACAGCAAATAAAGCTGATGAAACTGCTAAAAAAGCTGATAAAATGGCAATAAATGCGTAATCGTATTTGTAGTTAATATAATAAAAAAGACCTCTGAATTTCAGAGGTCTTTACTTATTTTTAGATTTTACGACATTATGTAATTCAATAAAGTTCTGACACCAGCGCCTGTTGCACCTTTTGTCAATTCATTTTGAGGTTTTTCTAAAAATGCAGTACCTGCAATGTCAATGTGCGCCCAACGAACTTTTTTGACAAAGTTTTGTAAGAATATACCTGCAATTTGAGAACCACCCATTCTTGAGCCTGTATTTTTCATATCAGCAATATCACTTCTGAGTGAATCTTTGTATTCATCAAACATTGGTAATTGCCATAGTTTTTCACCGCCAGCATTTGCACATTTTATAAGTTTATCTATTGTTTGTTGGTGATTTCCCATTACAGCAGAAGCCGCACTTCCTAGTGCAACTACACAAGCTCCAGTGAGTGTTGCTATATCAATAACTTCGTCTACACCAAGTTCACAGGCATAACACAGCGCATCTGCAAGGGTTAACCTACCTTCAGCATCTGTATTGTCAACCTCAATAGTTTTTCCATTTTTAGCAGTTAGAATATCTCCAGGCTTGTATGCTCTAGAACCAGGCATGTTCTCACAAGCGGCAATAATTGCGTGGATTTCGCAATTTGGTTTGAGGTCTTTCATTATGCTCATAATTCCCAAAACCGCTGCAGCTCCAGACATATCATCTTTCATATTTAGCATTGATGATGGTGGTTTCAAGTCTAATCCGCCTGAATCAAAGCAGATACCTTTACCAACCAGTGCAATTTTTTTGTGACCAACTTTTAGGCTTTTATTTTTGTATCTCATATGGATAAATTTTGGTGGTTGCGCACTACCTTTTGCAACTCCAAGGAATGCACCCATTTTCATTTTTTCAATTTCTTCTTGGTCATAAATTTTCACATCAATATCTTTGAGATTTTGTGCAATTTCAGCGAGTTTTTCAGGAGTAGCATAAGCAGGTTGTTCATTTGCCAAATCTCTTGCAAAGTTTACTGCACTAGCAATTAGCTTACCTTTTTTGACTCCAGCTTTTGCTTTTTTGCAATTGTCTTCAACCATATCAACAATAGAAAAACTTTCTATTTTTGTGCGTGGTTTTTCTGATTTATATTTGTCAAATGTGTAAGAACCAATAAGCGTACCTTCTGTAATAGCTCTAGCAGACTGTTCAGGGTCAAAGCCACCTATGCCAGCTCCATGAAGTACAGATATTACTTTTTTTGCATTATTCATTGACATACATTTTTGAATAATTTTTGCAGAAAGTTCTCTGAGTCTGTTTAGGTCAAAGTCTTTATTTTTGCCCATTCCTACAAGAAGAATTTTTTCAGCAGCTATTTTACCATATGTTGGTAAAACATACATTGAACCAAATTTTCCATCAAATCCCTCTTGTGCAATGACAAATTGTGAAATAAGCCCACTTAGGGCAACATCAATAGCACCAGTCGCTCCTGCTGGTACTCTTACTCCTTCTAGTAAATTTAGAACAAGTACATTTGCCGGTGTTTCTTCCAATAAACCTTTGTGTACATTTACGTCAAATTTTTCAGCCATAACTAAACTCCTATAGCTCTGTTGCTTGGTTTTATTATACAGCTACAGAAAAGTTGTTGTATGACCTAATTGGAGTAGATTAAGACTGTTTGCTATTTTGGAAAAGCTTATTCATTCGCTCTGTATAAAATTCTTCGTAGCGATCTTCTAGAATTGCTTTTCTTGCTTCTTTTACAAGGTCTATAAGAAATTGAATATTATGTATGCTTAATAATATTGCAGAAGTGGCCTCGCCAGCTCTGTATAGGTGGCGAATGTAAGCTTTTGTATGATTTTGACACGTATAACAGTTGCAACCTATATCAAGCGGATTTGCATCACGTTCGAATTCTTTGTTTTTAATTATTTTTCTGCCATTAGAAGTAAAGAATGAGCCGTGACGAGCATTTCTTGTTGGCAATACGCAGTCAAACATATCAACACCACGCAAAATACCATCAAGTAAGTCTTCTGGTGTACCTACGCCCATAAGATATCTTGGTTTTAGCCTTGGTAGTAGTGGTGCAGTAAGCCCCACAAAGTGATTTTTTACGTCTGTTGGTTCGCCTACACTTACCCCACCAATAGCATAGCCAACTGCATCGAAAGATGAAATAACATTTGCGCTTTCTTTTCGTAAATCATCATAAAATGCACCTTGGACAATTGGGAAAAGAGCCTGATCATCTCTCGTATGAGCTTTAAAGCATCTTTCTAACCAACGATGAGTTCTTTCCATTGCAGATTTTGCTTCTTCGTACGTACAAGGATATGGGGCACATTCGTCAAATGCCATAGCAATATCTGCGCCCAAATCTTGTTGTATTTCCATTGATATTTCTGGATTTATAAAGTATTCTGAACCTGTTTTTGCATCTTTAAATTTTACACCATCTTCAGTGATATTTCTCAAGTCTGCAAGACTGAAAACCTGAAATCCGCCAGAGTCAGTAAGAATTGGTTTGTCCCAATTCATCCATTTGTGAAGTCCACCAAATTCTTTTATCAATTTATTGCCAGGACGAAGTGACAGGTGATAAGAGTTGCCTAAAATGATTTGTGCACCTGTTTCTTTAAGATGATGTCCTGTCATCATTTTTACTGCGGAATTTGTACCAACAGGCATGAATATTGGTGTTTCAATATCGCCATGAGGTGTATGCAAAAGACCGGCACGAGCTCCGGTCTTTTTATCTTCATTTAATAATTCGTATGAAAAATAATCTGATTTCATAGTTACCTATCTTTTAAGATTAGTGTTTTGGCATACTTTCCCAAACATAATCCATCATACATTTCCAATCTCTGAATAATTCTTCAGGCTTAAAGTAGATATTAATTTCTCTTTCTGCGCTTTCACAAGAATCTGAGCCGTGAATAGTGTTGCATTCTTTAGTCTGTGCAAAATCAGCTCTGATTGTACCAACTTGTGCATCATTAGGCACTGTAGAACCCATTATATGACGCATACCTTCGATTACGTTTCTACCTTCTACAACCATAGCCACGATTGGGCCAGATGTGATGTAGTTAATTAAATCTTGGTAGAAAGGTTTGCCTTTGTGTTCTTCATAGTGTTTCTCTGCTAATTCCAAAGTAGGTTGTAGCATTTTCATACCTACAATTTTGTAGCCTTTGTGTTCAATTCTTCTGATAATATTACCAATCAATCCTCTTTTAACGCCATCTGGTTTAATTGCAACAAATGTTCTATCCATTATTCTAGCCTCCAATCACTTCCATTGAAGCATAAAATTTGTTTTTTCGCAAATGATGTAGGTTGTTTTGAACATTATTTGTGCTAGATATATCCTTTTTGTATATTTTTTCATTAAAGACATTTAAAAATGTTTGTTTTAGAATTTAAAAATTCGATGTGAAAATTTGTTACAAGAATAGTTGCCAACTAGCATAAATATTTTTGTTTGGATTTAAAACGTAAGTATCTATTTATAGAAAGTGTTAATTTTCATGGGTTTTGCATATGATAAATTGAAAAGTCTTTGTACTTCATTAGGGAAACACAATGATGCACTTTATGCAGTTCTTGCAATTGCAGTGTTTAAGGGTGTTATGCGTCCTACATTTACAATGATGGATAAAGAGTCTGATAAAAATTCTAAAAAGTATGCTGCTTTTAGAGAAGGCTTGACCGAGGTTATTGCATTTGCTTCGTATTTTATTACGCACAAATTGGTGTTGCCGTTGGCAGTACCATTGGCAAAAAAAACTGGAGCTAGTCCAAAGAAAATTAAAAATGGCTTGTCTTTTGTTAGTGTTTGTTTGAGTGCTGGTGTTATTATCCCAGCGGTTTGTAATCTTACTTTGAAGCCTATTATGGATACTGTAAAAAAAATTGGTAAGAAAACTTCTTTTCAAGGTAAAGATGCAAAATTGGATATAAAAGAAACTGTGGTTGATACTCCAAAAATATCGGCTGGTTTTAACACAAAATTGCCTTATACAGAGAGAGGTAATATTCTTCAGATTATGCAAAATAAATACACAAGTAATAATGGAATGAGGGTTGGCTAATGATTCAAGGATTTGTAAAAGGTATCACAAGCAATTCATTTCAAACATTGGCACAAAATACTGATGCTTGTGTAAAAATAGAAACAGGTTTGAAAGCTGTAGGACGTCCTGCATTTACTCTTATTGATAAGAATACAGATAAAGAAACTAGAAAATACGCGGCTTCAAAAGAGTTTTTATATCAGGCTTTGTGTTTAGGTATTTATATGATGATTATTCCACCTATATTTAAAAATGGTGGTTTTAAGTTAGCTCAAAAGATATTTAAATCTGAGAATTTGCCTAATTTTAAAAATGCAAAGCAGATGCTAGCTTATCATCGTTTAGCTAACATGAAACCAGCAGAAAGAATGATGGAACAAAATAAAAAATTCTTGGATTTAATACCTGAAACACTTGTAAATCCTAAAGATGGTAGAAAACTTAGAGATTATTTAATAGTAGACAAAACACCTAGAGGTGCATTGGTTAAGCAAGGTAAAATGTTTGAGCTAGCAAAAGGGTCAATTGAACTTTCTTCTATTATTGGTTCTGTTATTGGTTTAACCATACTAGCACCTGAGCTGAGCCATTTGATACTTCATCCTGTTATGAAATTCTGTGGCTTGGAAGCACCTAAAGAGAAATCAGAAAAAATTTCTCAACAGGTTTTGGATAAAAAAGTTTAATTTTGTTACTTAGCTAGTTGGCTAGTCTATACGGTAATTAAAATTTATGATTTAATAGTCTATACTGCTCAGGTGAATTTAAATAAGGAGCAAAAAATGGACGATTATGTATGCATGGTTTGTGGTTACGTTTATGACCCAGCGGAACATAATAACACCTCTTTTGAAGATTTACCTGCGGACTGGACATGCCCGCTTTGTGGTGTGGGGAAAGACGAATTTCAAATGCTTTAATCTTCAGTCCGAAAACTCTGGTAGCGGGATTTTATGGCAGTGAAATCTTTGAAACAGGAGATATGTTATGGACTTAAAAATAAAACCTATAAAAAACAACGTATTCTATATTGGTTCAAAAGATAGACATAGAGAATTGTTTGACCAATTGATGCCATTGGCAGAGGGTACTACTTACAACTCTTACCTTGTAAAGGGTAGTGAGAAAGTTGCTATTGTTGATACCGATTATCCTAAAAAATTGGATGAATACAAAGCAAGATTAATTGAAAATAATATAGACAAAGTTGATTACATTATTTCAAATCACGCAGAACAAGACCACTCAGGTGCTATTCCTATGTTGTTGGAAATGTTCCCTGAAGCGGTTGTTGTTACAAATGCAAAAGTAAAAGAAAATGTAATGAATATGCTTCATGTTTCTGAAGACAAGTTCAAAGTTATAAATGATGGTGACGAACTTTCTTTGGGTGATAAAACATTCCAATTTATTTTTGCACCATTTGTTCATTGGCCAGATACAATGTTCTCTTATTTAAAAGAAGACAAAATGCTTTTCACTTGTGACTTTTTGGGTGCGCATTATACAAAAAATGAACTTTTTGCAGATTATACAGATGATTTGAAAGTAGCAGTGAAAAAGTATTTTGCTGAAATTATAATGCCATTTAGAAGTTTTGCAAAAAAATATACTGAGCGTGTAAAAGCTATGGATGTTGAAATTATCTTGCCTAGCCATGGTCCTGTTTATGACAAACCTCAGTGGGTTTTGGATTTGTATGAAGATTGGACTTCTGACAGATTAGAAAACAAAGTTGTCATTCCATATGTTTCAATGTACGAAAGTACTAGAATGATGGTGGAAAGACTTGCTGATGATTTGAAAAAAGCTGGTATTGATGCAAAATTATTTGATTTAATCGATTGCGATGAAAGTGAATTGACTATGGAGTTAGTAGATTGTGCTACTGTAGTTTTAGGTTCATCAATGGTTCTAGCTGGCCCTCACCCTGCTGCGGTTACTGCGGCTTACTTGGTTAATGCAATAAAACCAAAACTTAAATACTATTCTATTGTTGGTTCTTATGGCTGGGGTGGCAATCTTGAGGGAACAATTGGAAAAATGTTCACCTTGATTAAGCCAGAAAAACTTGATTATGTAGTAATCAAAGGTCAACCAAGAGAGGAAGATTTTGCTAAAATTGATGCATTGGCTGCACAAATTATCGAAAAACACAAAAGTCTATAATTTGAATTAGTAAGATTGTCCGAGAAAAATTCGTGATAAGAAGAACTCT
>JAZSES010000279.1:0-3467 GCA_045531805.1 Candidatus Limenecus sp.
ATATCCTATGCTTTCTGGAATTGTTACGCTAGTAATTGCCGTGTTTGCAAAGGCTTCTTGACCAATCATAGTAACTGGTAGTCCATTATATTCGCTATCAATTACAATATCGGTTTCAGTAGCTCCTTCTTTTAAACCATAGCAAATATACTCTGTTCCATTATAAAGTTCATATTTGAGGGGTGTATCTTCAACATATATAACCTCTTTAGCACCCCAATTATTATTGCTAACTAAACCTTTTTCTGTGGCCTCAGCCAATGTCCAAGGCATATGAATTGTACCACAATCATTGAATGCATAACTTTCTATATGCTCAACGCTTTTTGGGATTTCTATATTAGTAAGTTTTGTGCAACTTGAAAATGCACGCTGACAGATTTTTTTTACACTGTTACCAATAATAACACTTTCAAGATTACTACACTTATAAAATGTATCTTGGTAAATATATTCAACGTTATCCGGTATTACAATGTTTTTAAGACTTGTACAACCATAAAACGCTTGAGAACCAATCGTCGTCGTATTGTTGCTTATTGTAATATCTTCAAGGTTTTTACAACCACGAAAGGCATCCGAACTAATAGTTATAATACTGTTAGGAATAACTATATTTTTAAGATTAGTGCAATTTTTAAATGCGGCTATTCCTATTTGTTCAACACCTTCTGAAATAATTACATCGGTAATTTTTGTATCCATAAATGCCTCCATGCCAATGTATGAAACTGGATACCCATTATAAGTATTTTCAATTACAATAGATGGTGTATCTATGGTTAAACCCAAAACATAATAAACGGTTTGATATGAATTAAATTCATATTTAACAACCGAAGGAGTGTTACTATATATAATATTGCTTGCACCCCAATTAGTACTATTAGTAAGATTTAAACTCTCCGCTTCATATTGAGTCCAAGGCAAATATATGTTCCCACAACCAACAAAGGCGTTTTCTCCAATATTGGTTACACTATTAGGAATGTATATATCCGCCAATGTGCTCATATTATAAAAAGCATAAGGACGAATTTTGGTTGTGCCTTTTATTATAGATAATGTAGTAAGCGTTCCTTCATATGTTTCTTTTAGGAGGTTATGGATGCGCTCATTATTTTGAGCGGTTGTTAAAAGTTTTTCACTGATACTCATATTATCACTCTCCTAAAATCTGATTCTGGACTGCAATAATTGCATCGAGAGCAATTTCTATATCGCCAATAGCTGTATCAAACTCACTTCTAGTAATAAGGTTGCCTGTATCAACAGCACCGCCAGTACCAACCTTACTATCAACATATGCCTTAGAGGCGGCGTGGTTATCTTTTGTGGGCTCTGTAGGTACCATAATATAACCATCCATATCCTTGACAGGAATGGCAACACCACGTCTACCAAACCAGTCGTCATCAACCATACCGAAGAATGTATTATCTACGAGTATCTTACTATAAGTCCATCCACGCAGATCGAATACGAAATTCAGTGCCTCAGTAGTAATTGCTCTATTAGCTGTCATTGTAAATAACAGAGCATCGTTTATATAAATTCTAACTTCAGTGCCAATTTGTTCGGCTCTAAAATGTATCCATTCGCCTTGATTCCAATTGACATTAGCTCCACTAGTAAGAGCAAAACCATAAGTATTTTTACTAGTATTATAAGTACCTAAACACTGCTTACCAGTCGTTGTTAACCAAACATTTGTGCCAGTTGTGTCTTCAACATTGCACCTCATAAACCATCCAGTACCAACGCTTGTATCTTCAGGAACAGAATCTGCCGCCTCAACAAGACAAAAATCAGTTTCAAATACCATTTTATTACCAAAAGTCTTGCCATTGGTTATAGGAAAGCGAATTGAGCCTGCCTTGTTATTACCAGTACTTTTAATAAGTATGCCGTTATAATCAATAGAACCATCGGCAATTTCTTCGCCGGCATAACTTACTGACACGTAGTCGTTCGATGTCGTTAAGTAATTATCATCTGCAGTGTATTTGTGAATATGCTGAGGATAACGAGTTGAATACAAACCTTTACCTGCTTTGAACTCAACCGCCACACTTTCTACAAGAGGCGGAAGAATTTCTTCTGTCAAACTATAAAGAGTTGTACCGCCATCGTTTCCTGCGGCAGCATACACTTTATCATAGTCATCGGCATTATCAATTCGTCTGAGAGTTTCGGTAACATCGGTAGGAATTTTATCAATTTGACCTTGTATTCCCGCAATTGCAGTGTCTACATATTTCTTAGAAGTAGCGAAAGAATTGAGATTATTAATAACAGTTTCACTAGCCCCTTCAGGCACTATAATATCTTGAGGAACTTTAATGTGCCCATTATACTCAGGGTTTTGACCTGATTTATTTCCAAGTCTTTGAACTACGGTATCTAAAGTATATCCACGAGCATAATCTGCGGGGTCTGGGTCAGGCACTGGTATATTACTAGAACTTAATACATATCTAGCATATACTCCACGACCTCTATTCATTTCCGCAAACAATCTATTATTTGAATTTGCAAAAGAGCCATAAGAGCCATATTTACAATGTTTGCCTACAAGGTATTCATATTTAACAGCGCCATCAATGGGTTCCCAAGAAGCGGTTGTACCATTAATTGTTACAGTTGGTGTAGCAAGAGCATCCTCCCAAGCTATGGCAACTGGCGGTGCTGTAGGTAATCCATTTGCATCAATATAACTAAAATCACTGCTATATAGTGCAGATTCCTCACTAGGTACGGCACAAACCATAATAGATTGTCCATTTTCAACCGTTACAGAAGTTTCTGTCGTTTCATAAAGTTCACTAGATTGAATATAATATTCACGATTGTGACCTTGCTCTTCGTCTGTAATAAACATACGAGGAACTGCACGTTCGCTTACTTTTTCGTCAACTTGTACTTCTATATTGGGTTTATTTTTTATAAAATCGCTTTTAGTTTCGTCGGTCTGATTCCAGTCTGGAACCCTCATAGGTGTTGATGTTGTATTTCCTATAATTTCACGCATCTATGGTCACCTCCGTCACTGTTGCTTGTATCGTGTATGAATTTGTTGGTCTTTGTCCAACAACACACACCCTCACGTTTCCGCCCATATTGACGGCGGTAAACGCAAGATCTTTTTCATGAAAAATAACTAAATCTTCTGGACTTGGTTGTAAATCCACCTTACTATTTGGTGTAATTATTGCATTCGCAACCTCGACCGGTTGATAATATCGATCTTTAATTATATTGCCATCTTCGTCCTCTGCTGACACCCACTTATCTGGGTCAAGATAAACAGATGCCCGTGTCGGCAAGATAAAACTATCAACACTCATGTAAGGCAGAGCACTAAATTCACGGATACCATCACCAATTTTAAGTCTCGGAATACCGTTATCATATTCAAGAACTAGTTCACCCTCAAGTGGTTTTATATGATCGGGCCGTGCCTCATA
>JAZSES010000056.1:0-14059 GCA_045531805.1 Candidatus Limenecus sp.
GAGCCTCTCACGCTGTTACTTTACCGCGTTAAAGTGCTAAAGTGATTTCCCACGCTTTAATGCGCTAAAGTGTTAACGCGGAGAAGTGTGAAAGCGCTTTACTACGGTGAAGCGGTGAAGCGATGATGCGGAGAAGCGTGAAAGTGCTTTAGTACAGTGAAGCGTTAACGCGTTAACTTGATATATATGCGCAGTAGCAGAGAGAAATCTAAATATTCTGAATATTTGAAAACCTCTTGACTAGTCGACTAGTCTGTGCTAAAATAGACTTGTAAAGATGAGATGGGGCAGAGCCCCAGAGGAAAGCCCCAGAGGGGCAGAAAGCGAGGAATTACCATGAAAAAAGGGAGTAGCAAGGAGCAAGACAGAATTATTGTTAACGGGGAAAGTATGCCCGTGCGCGCTAACATGATGATGCAAGTTTCCAGAACGGAGGTTCGGATTGACTCGTTGACTAGTCAGACGCTCGCTGATATCACGAACGACGTCAAGGCTCTTCAGGCCGTCGGAAAAAAGGCGACGCTCCTCATTGTCGGCCGAGTCGGTTATATGGTCGAAAACTGGGAAGAGCTCGGGCAGGGCATCAACCGCACAGCACTGAATTACATGGCCGACGAGCTCGGACTTTCCAAACAGAGTACTAGTGCTATGAACCGAGTGTTTAAGCGTTTCATCAGTGACGGAGCTACTGGAGCGCTCACAATCGACGGTGATTGGAGCTACGGACAGCTCATGGAGCTACTGCCTATGACCGATGAAGAGATTGAGACCTATATTGAGACCAAAGAGCTCACAGACAGCATGAGCGCCGTTCGTATCCGTGGTCTGGTAAAGGATTGCAAGGACGCTCGTAACTCCATCGAGGTCCATGCGACCGAGGAGAAGCCCGAGGAGAAGCCCCAGGACAAAACCGAGGAGAAGCCCCAGGATAGAACCGAGGAGAAGCCCCAGGATAAAACCGAGGAGACCGAGGACATTAAGGTTGGCGATATTGTGAAAATCGTCAATCCCACCGAGGAAGAGAAAACCGCTCACATCGAGTTTGCCAACCATCTTAAGGAGCTCAATGCCACCGTTTTGAGACTTATCGCAAAAGTCGGTTCGGTCGATGGAAAGATGACCAAAGAGGGAACGGAGCTCGATAAGGCATACGTAGAAATCATCAAGGCACTCGGATACTACGAAATGGTATCAATCCTCAAGTAATGGGGAAACGGCGAGGAAGCTCGGGCGGGAAACCGCCCACTTTCTTATGCCCTAAATTGTCAGACAATTCTGAACTTTCAGACATTATATAAAGCTGTCAGACAATTCTGAATATTTATAATAATGTATATACAATTTATTTATCAATAATTAGACTAGTTAACTAGTCTAGTAATAAGTGGAGTCATTATTTTTAACCCTATTTTAGCTATAAGGCAGAGTCATTATTACAACACCAATAACCACTATAATGACTAGTTGACTAGTCAGAAAGGACACACATGAAGATAAATAGAACTAAGCGAACAAGCGTAGATATATACATATGGACTCATAATCCCAGTAATATTTACCAGTGTAAGAACTGCCCGTGGGCACTGTCTATACCGTTCAGAGAACTGTTAGCGTGCGGTAATGAACAGTGTATCGTAGTTATTAATCAGAGTCATGAACCGTTAAAATTTTAGGCTATAAGGGGACTCATTATTATGGCACGCGGTCTATACGATGTGATATTCCCTAATTATACTATAAGGGACAAGGCTTTTACAGCTATTGCAAATATATTGAGTCATTATAATATACCCGATTCAAGGTATAATATCTCGTTTGATATAGGTGTTATACTTGAATATATATCTTATTTAGAGTCAAGAAAGGAGAACTCAAATGAAAACAGTTGAAACCTACACCGCAAAAGAGCAGTACACTATTACAAGAGGTCAAGAAACAAAGCCTATGAGGGAGGCTGTAGGACGCACGCTCACAGTACAGGGTTACATTTTCGATGACGGCAACGGAATCCTCTATTTGGATTGTGATGACGGAAAGTATGCTACTAATTCCCCCACATTCGCCGCTGAGTTTGGCTATATTGCCGGAATTGTTGGCGATATGGACTCTATTCAGCTAATGGTTATTGAGGGAGTAAGCAAGTCTAACCGTCACTACATCACCTGTCAGTGGGTATAACTGACAACTATAAAGGACGGAGGGTGGGAAACCACCCTCTTTTTATTGTCTAGTCAACTAGTCAGGAGGGTTCATTATGAAGATGTACTATGATAACGGGTTCTTCAATCCGGAACCCGCATTTAAGCATAAAGCCCCGTTCGTATTTATAACCGGCGGTAGAGGAACCGGTAAGACATACGGAGTATTAAAATATTTTGCTGAGCATGAAGCTGATTATAAGATGCTTTTTGTAAGACGCACTCAGATGCAGGTTGATATTATAAATAAGCCGGAGTTCTGTGTATTTAACAGGTATAATTCAGATAGCGGATGTGATATAACTACATTCGGAGTCAATAAATATAACGCGGCTTTCTATCACTCATATAAGGATGATAATGGGAAGTTAAAAGCAACAGGTGACATTTTAGGTCTTACAGCAGCATTATCTACTTTTGCTAATATGAGAGGTATGGATTTATCTAAGATAAATTTAATAATTGGGGATGAGTTCATACCGGAACCTCACGAAAAAACTATAAAATTTGAGGGACTAGCATGGAAGAACTTATATGAAACCGTTAACAGAAATAGAGAGTTATTCGGAGAGAGTCCGGTCAAAATGATTATGCTGTCTAACTCCAATAACATATTTAATCCGGTGTTTGAAGAGTTCGGTATAACAAATGTAGTATCGAGTATGAAAAGCAAAGGAGATTCTTCAAGGTATATAAAGAAGAGTGGGATATACATTCTTGACTTAGCTAATTCTATAATATCAAAGAAAAAGAAGAATACTGCCTTATACAGCGCATCAAGGGAGGGTGGATATTTTGAGCAAATGGCAATAGCTAACGAGTTTGTAGGATTTAATAACGAGCTTATTAGACCTAAGCCTATAAATGAGTATATTCCTATAGTAAGATATGATAATATCACTATATGTAAACATAAGAGTGACGGGTCTTTCTATGTTACTACTCATAATTATGGCTCACCGGAAATATTAAGAAATGATACTGTTGGAGTGATAACACTATTAAAGGATTACGCATATCTTTTTGCTATGTATAAGGCAAATAAAATTTACTTTGAAACCGCTGAATGTGTACAGATATTTAGGAGGGTTTACAAGGTATGAGAGGTAATAATTATAATTTTTCATATTATGATTATAATGAGGATATACTTAGGCTTAAAAGCGATGAAACTATAAAAAGGGAGTATATTAGATTGCGTCGTGTAGCTGTTAAGCGATTACAGCGTTTAGCTGAGAGTGGATTCACACAGAGTTCATTGTTTAGGTATTATAATAATATTAAGGTCCTTCCTACATACTCAAGTATTAAAAACAAAAAGTCAGCAGTTCACTACTTATCGGATGTTATGAGATTTTTGTCTAAACCTACTAGCACAGTTAGAGGTATTAAAGAGTATAGAAAAGAGAAAATATCTCAAATGAGGTCTCATGGATATGACGTTAACGAGCAGAACTTTGATGCTTTTGTTAGTTATATGTCAGGAGTTAGAGAGTTTAATATAACATTTGGAATATCTGAATCTATGGGTTCACCTAAAGAAGCCGAATATTTCTTTACTGTCTGGCAAGAGTTTTATAATGAATTTTGACTAGTTAACTAGTCGGAGGTGATATGAGTGAAATATTGATGGTTGGAGATAGTACGTATGATGATATATACGAGTTTTTAACCGAATATCTATCCAATAAGCCTCTTGCTAAGTATTCTCAGTTCTGTAAAGCAAATAAAAGCCTAAGACATAGAGATATTATAAACGCATTTGATATTGAAACCTCTAATGTAGGAGATAATCAATCTATAATGTATTTATGGCAGTTCCAGCTAGACTTGGATTATACAATTTTAGGTAGATATTGGGACGAATACAAATTGTTTATTGATTGTATGGCAGACTGTTTATCAGCTGGAGAATCAATAGTTGTATATGTTCATAATCTATCATATGAAATTGTATTTCTAACTGGAGTATTCGATTTCAAATCTGAGGATATATTCTTCATAAAAAGCCGAAAATGCTTGAAGGCATTATATAGAAAAAGAATTGAGTATAGATGTTCATATATGCTATCAAATAAGCCGTTATATTTACTATTGAAAGATATGAATGTCAAGCATCAAAAACTTAGTGGAGAGCTATTTGATTACAGCGCGGTTAGATATCCATGGACGGAACTATCTAAATATCAATTACAGTATGGAATAAATGATGTTCTGGGTCTTGTAGAAGCTATATATAAACAACTATCATTACATAAGGACAGCATAGAGTCTATACCTTTTACTCAAACTGGTTATGTACGCAGAGAGTGTAAAAAGGCATTAAGACTTAATAAATGGGTTAGAACTATAATACCGGAATATCCAGTGTATTCATTACTTGAGAAAGCGTTTAGAGGAGGTGACGTTCACGCTAATAGATTTAGGTCAATGCAAATAAATAATAATGTTGAAGCGTATGATATAGCATCATCTTATCCGTTTCAAATGCTATGTAAAGAGTTTCCAGTAACAAAATTCATTGAGGTGAAACCTTACGAATTAGATACATATATAAAGCATAACTATGCGGCTATTTTAGAAATCGAACTATATAATGTTAGACTTAAAAACATACATGAGCCCACACCCTACTTGTCATTTAGTAAAGTATACGACTATGATAGAAAAGACCCCGATATGATATTAGATAATGGTAGAATATTAACAGCTTCATATTTCACAGCCAGCGTTACTGATATTGATTATAAAATAATATGTAATCAATATGAATGGGATAAAATTAAAATACGTAAATGTTATGTAGCACGATATGGGCTGTTACCTATTGAATTTAGAGAAGTAATATACAATTACTTCAGAAATAAAACTATGTTAAAGGGGGTTGAAAATAAAGAGTACGAGTATTTAATATCAAAAGAAATGGTTAATTCTATATATGGAATGACTGTTGAGAAACCTATAAAGCATCCTATTATATTTGATATGCTTACCGGTAAATGCGTTGTTGATAGGTCAGTATCAGATGAGGATTTATACAATATTAGGCTACCTAAATTATGGCTACCATTTCAATGGGGAGTATGGGTAACTGCTCACGCTAGAAACGAGTTGCATAGTGCAATAAGTTTAGTAGGCTCTGACCATATTTATAATGATACAGATAGTATATATACAGTTGGTAATCATAGAGATGACTTTAATAAGTTTAATAATGATATATTGAAACTATCATCTAAATACGCAGCTGTAGACTCAAAGGGAAAAACTAGATATTTAGGTGTATTTGAGTTTGACGGTAAAGTTGACAAATTCAAAACATTAGGTTCAAAGAAATATGTTAAAGTTACGGATAATAAACTATCTATAACAATAGCCGGTGTTAATAAGCAGATAGGCGCTAAAGAATTAGGTTCGATAGATAATTTTGAACCCGGTTTTACTTTTATAAAAGCAGGAGGTGTTGAACTTAAATATAATGATAAGAGATATATAGGTACGATATATAGAGATGGGCATAAATGTGATATAACTAGAAATGTATGTATTGTTAATTCAACATATAAAGTTGGATTAAGTAGTGATTATGAAGAGCTACTAAATACATTATCACTACCATTTTTAACAAAAACTGAACTGATGGAGATTGAGCCCTTGACTAGTTAACTAGTCAAACCTACTTGACAAATTTATAAAAATGTGGTATAATATATATAGAATCATAAGATTCTCGCCGGGTGGACACACGCAATCCCCAGAAGGGAAGTCCGTGGTTAGGCGTAACCATAAGCCCGGCGCTTAGGTACGATAACTCAATGGTAAGAGTATCAGTCTTATAAACTGAAAGTTCTAGGTTCGAGTCCTAGTCGTACCACTGTTAACTAGTCAGGTACTATCCATACTCCTCTTCATACTTCCTATATTATAATGTTCTTCCGCAATCATACTTCTGCCTGACTAGTTAACTAGTCAAGGGGGTGATTAAATTGGATGGTAACACGTTGATTCAACTTATAGGTTCGCTTGGATTTCCAATAGTAGCGTGTATAGCATTATTTTGGCAGAACATACAGGAAGCCCAGAAGCATGAAAATGAGGTTCGAGCTTTACGAGAAGCTATAGAATCCAACACGAAAATAATCAACGAACTCTATATCTATCTTAAAGAGGTGAGTAATCATGCCTGATATTACAAAAGCTGTTGATGAAATGATTAAGATTTGTAATAACAACAAACACGGTTACTCGCAGAAAAATAGAAATGGCAATCCTGATTATGACTGTAGCAGTCTTGTAATACACTGTCTTGATAAGGCCGGATTCAAAATGTCAAAATACGGGGCCACATATACAGGTAACATGATAAACGCTTTAAGAAAGTGTGGATTTACTAATATTATACAGAGCATAGACATTAAAACCGGTAAGGGCTTAAAGGCTTGTGACATATTATTAAATAGTAAATATCATACAGCTATGATGGTTTCTTCCACAAAAATGGCCGCCGCACATGATAATTACGATGGTAAAACTGGAGACTCTTCCGGAAGAGAAATATCAATAACTAAATATTCTAACTATTCTAAAGGATGGACTAGCATATGGAGATATGATACAGCCGCTACTAATAGTAGTATTATGGTAAACGGTCTATATGATGTAGCATTTGATTGCATATTAGGTAAATATGGAAATGGAGATGCTAGGAGGAAGAATCTAGAAAGTGCAGGATATAATTACAGTGAAATTCAGAATTTAATAAATCATATATTATCGTACAGAGAGATTGTACAAAAAACAATGAAAGGAGATTATGGTAATGGTGCTACTAGAATAAGAAGATTAACAACGGCAGGCTACGACTATGACATTGTACAGGGAATAATCAATACTATAATGTTAGGAGGAATGGATAAGTATGAGTATTATTTCAGAAGTAAGTAAACTTATTGATGCAGGTTTCACAAAAGAGGACATTTCAAAACTTTATAATCTAAAAGAAAATGATTCTACAGAAACACCACCTAAAGAAGAAACTAACGATAATAACAAAAATGATATGTTCAATTTTGACTCGTTGACTAGTCAGCTGAATGAAATCACTAAGCTCATTCGCAACTCTAATCTCATTAAAGATGAACAGCCTAAACCCAGAACAATCGACGATATTTTTGAGTCTATGTTTGATGATAATAGGGAGGAATAAAATATGGTTGGAATGACAATAAATGACGCCCATCAGGTCGTAAATGACCTACTTAAAATAGTACGAGATGGGGATAACACTCCAATTCCGGTTAATACGGCACAGTTTGTAACGCAGGCTGACATTGTTTTGAGAACGGGATATAATCCGGTAATAAACGCTATAAGCCAGGTCATGCACAAAACAATTTTTAGCGTTAGAAATTATAATCCCTTGTTTAGCGGTTTGAGGAGAACACCGGAAGAGTACGGTAATCATGTAAGAAAGATTACCCCTCTCGATAAGCCGTTTACAGAAGATGAGTCTTTTGACCTGTCTGATGGTGAAACCAAAGATATGTACACTATCAACAAGCCGGAGGTTATACAAACTAATTTCTACGGTTTCGTAAACTATGAGAAGTATCTTACAATATCAGAGATTCAGCTTAGAAACGCGTTTATAAATGAAAGTCAGCTAAGCCAGTTTTTCTCTACTATACTGCTTAATGCTAAAAATCAGATTGCTCAGGCTCACGAAGAACTTGAAAGGGGACTCGTGTGTAATTTTATAGGAGCTAAATCAATAGCGGATTCCAGAAACTTTGTGGACGTTCTAGCACTTTATAATACAATAACTGGAAGTAATTTTACAGCCTCCGATATTAAAAAGCCTGCAAACTATCCCGGATTTGCTAAATGGCTCTTTGCTTATATTAAGACCTTGGCTCAGCTTCTCAGAGTTCGCTCTAATAGGTATCATCTTAATATAGCTGATAAAAACATTCCTAGATTTACACCGGCTAGGAACCTTAATTTCTATATGTTCGCTCCGGAAATAAACAATATTGAGGCATCAGTGCTGTCGGATGTGTACCATGATGAGTACCTTAAACTTATTGATTTTACAGCGGTTCCTTTCTGGCAGAATCCGGACACTCCCATGTCTATAGCTGTTACTCCATCATATACAAATTCTGATGGTGAAGCTGTAGATTCCGATAGCGACGTTGAAATTGATAATATTCTCGGTATACTTTTTGATGAAGAAGCTATGGGATATGCTCCAATAAATGAACGTTCATATGTAACGCCTTTTAACGCTAAAGGCGAGTATTATAATCAGTTCTGGAAATGGAGGACTAGATACTGGAATGACCTTACTGAAAATGCTATTGTTCTTACTCTTGGTAGCGCTAGCGCTTGAGACAATCTCGTAGGTAGTGCTATTGTTGGGGAAGCGCAGGCGGGGTAATTTATCTGACTAGTTAACTAGTCAAGTAGGTGTTTATATATCATTCACAGCATATTTTTTTCAATTTCCTAAAGCGGGATAACATCTCCACTCCCCAGTAATGCGGTAGTACCCGGTGGAACGTCAGCAGGAACGAAAGGGATAACTGCTGACTAGTTAACTAGTCAAAGGGGGTGATAGATTGGCAATAACCGTAGAGCTATACTCATTTAGTAAAAGAGATAACTCGACTAAGCATCCTACATCAGAGCCCGCGACTTATAACTGTCTATTGAAGGAAGAATGTGGAATAATAAATCCTACTATCGTAATACAAGAAATTGGAAACCCTTCTAGTTTCAATTACGCTTATATTCCTAGCTTCAGTAGATACTATTGGATTAGAGAATGGTCATGGATTCTAGGAAGATGGGAAGCTGAACTATATACTGACGTTTTAGCAACATTTAAGGAATATATAGGAGCTAGCGAGCAGTATGTTGTACGCTCATCTCATAGCTATGACGGTAAAATAACTGATTCCTTGTATCCTACTATAGCAATAGACGATACCGGATATTTAAGTATGGGAACTCCGTTAGGAGGTACTCTAACAACTGGAGATTACGTTCTAGGTGTAATAAATGAAAATGGCGGATATGGAGCTGTAGAATATTTTGTTATGTCAATATCCGAATTTGCCAGTTTATGCGCCGTAATGTTCGCTAATAATCCTACATGGTATGATATAACAGGTATAACTAAGGTCACACCTACGGATATAACAGAGGTAGCATTTCCAACTGAAGTTATGAAAAGCCTGGTTAATCCTATGCAGTATGTCGTATCATGTATGTACTTTCCATCACGAATAAATTTACCGACTTCTGGAACCGATACCATAAAATTCGGTTGGTGGGATAGCGGAATAACCGCTAGTAAATTAGGAGGTGGCGGAAGCAGTTATATATACGAAACATTTACTATACCGGAACATCCTCAAGCCGATAATAGAGGTATATATCTTAATCTGTCTCCTTATACGAGAATCCTATTTAATGCCGGACCGTTCGGATTCTTTCCTATAGACCCATCATTTTTTGCCGATTCTTTATCCGGTTCATATAGAATTGGTATAGACGGTATAACTGGGGAAGGAACTCTTCATATTCACGATGATAATGGTAATACGATATCAGTTCATAGAGCGCAAATAGGAGTTCCTATAAAAATGGCTCAAATAACTAGAGATTATTTACAAACGGCTGCTAATGTTATAAATACAATGTCCGATTTAACCGGAGGTATAACAAGCACAATAGGTAAAGCACTAACAGCTGATGTAGGAGGTGCTATTCAAGCCGGAGTAGAAGCTACGGCAGAAGTATCAAACGGAATCGTGTCTTCAATTAAAAGTGCTATGCCTACATTAACAGCATCCGGTTCTGGGGGTTCATTATATGAGCTTAATAGAACGTGGTCTTTAACAGCTCAACATTTTATACTAGCAGAAGAGGATAACGCTAATAGAGGTAGACCATTAGCCCAAAAGAAAATTATAAATAGTATACCCGGTTATATTATGGTTGATGACCCGGACGTTGAAACAAACGGGTTGGGTCAAGAAACGGCTCTTATAAAGCAGTATATGAGGAGTGGATTTTTCTATGAATGAGTACGGATATTTTGACTATGATAGAACAAATAGATATAACTTTTCATATCCATCTCCTTCGACGGTGCATTGTTCTAACACGTATCTTGTAAAATATTTTGCTAAGTACTTACTAGAACAAGTTTTCAGTAGATATGAATTTACGTTACCAGATAGTGATGGATGGGATTTAGATTATTTTAGATATGTACTATTCTGTTGGGGGCATGGAGCTGTAATAAAAACTAGAAAATACGGCACTATTTTTCAGGCTTGCACTCTCGGTGGATATAATGTTAACTATATGCCAGCTTATGTACTAATTTCTAATCCACTACTTCCAGCATATCACGAACCAATTAAAATACATCGAGACACTGAAATAATAAAAATGCAACCTAATTTTACGGGTATAATGGATATGGTTACACACTACGCCGATTTAATGGCTCTCACAACTGAAGCTATAGGTCTAAATATTGTTAATTCTAAATTAGCATTTGTGTTCGCCGCCAGTGATAAAAACATAGCAGAGAGTATGAAAAGGCTGTATGATGTTATACAGGCGGGTAATCCGGCAGTATTCGCAGATAAGCATCTATTTGATAATCAAGGTAAACTACTATTACAATACTTCTCTCAAAATCTTAGAGATAACTATATAGCTCCGGACTTATTTGACTCTCTTAAATCTATTGAAAATAAGTTTAATACTGATGTAGGTTTTAATAATTCAAACACAGATAAAAGAGAGCGACTTATAAAGGATGAAGTTAACTCAAACAATGAAGAAATAAGAAGTAAAGCATCTTTATGGAAAGAGTGTATCGAACGCTCTTTCAAGCGAGTTAATGATATGTTTGGATTAAATTTATCTGTAAGATTTAGAAAACTTGAAAATGACTCGTTAACTAGTCAAAATAAGGACGGTGATAATAATGAGTCGTAAAGCGTTTTTCTCGGTGATAGGAGCCTATAATGAGGATAACACCATATTCGATGGTATTCATCTACCAGATAAGATAGTAACAGAGGGATTCGAGGATTTATTTCAAGAGATGCCTGCTATGGAAAAGGCTGTCTTTATAAATAATCTTCTCTGTGAACTGGGAGAGCTAAGCCTTAAACATACAAACGTCGCATTTCTAAAATTTGAAATAGAAATGTGGAGTGAGAAAAATTACTACAACTGGTGTCAGCTATATGAAACCACATTCTATAAATATAATCCATTATGGAATTATATTATGCACAGAAGAGAAAACACTTTAGACGATTTATTAAGCAATAAAACAGGAAACGCAAATATAAACAAAACTGAAACCGTAACAGATAATCTTCAAGAAGATATTGTAAGAGATGGAACTAGTGAAGATGATACAGTAAACAAAGTAGCCGGATTTGATTCTACAACTCCTACAATACATGATACTAGTGATAATGATAGACAATGGGAAGATAGTAGTAGAAAGACTAATACCGGAACTAAAACTAAAGGTTCAACAGAGGCAGATTCTAATAGTGAACAGGGTAGCGAAAACAGAACAATAGACTTAACGTATAAAGCTATGGGAAGTCTTGGCACTAGTAACCTTGCAAGCGCAATAGCAGCTCAGAGGCGTATAATTATAAATATGTATGACTATATAATAGACGCGTTTAAGCAGAGATTTTGCTTGCTAGTTTATTGACTAGTTAACTAGTCAAAGGAGGTTATATGGGACTTTTTGAAACATTTCCATACGTTAACTTTCAAGACTTAAATCTAGATAATTTATTACTTGCTATGCGGCATTTATTATCTACGATGAAAGAGCTTGAGTCTCTGGTAGGCGGTTATAACGACCGAATTAGACAATTAGAACAGTATATAGCTAGACTGGAATCTGGTAATTTTTCAGCCGCATTTCTTAATGGTATTAAAAGACTATTACCTGACCTAGTTGGGGACGTTATAAAACAGGTGTGGTTCGGACTAACAGACTCCGGATATTTCGTCGCATATATACCTGAATCATGGAAAGAGATAACATTCAGAACTACTGAATATGATTATAGTACTCCTCTACAACCCGACTACGGACATTTGGTTCTTTTGACGGAGGTTAATAGATAATGGCATTACAGTATATCGGTGCTAGATATGTACCTAAATTTTATGAAGGTCCTGATAGCGCTTGGCAATCCGGCGTTGCATATGAACCGTTAACTATTGTAACATATGCTGGAAACTCTTATACTAGCAAAAAACCTGTACCAGCTAGCGTGGGCGCCCCTAATGTTAACACAGAATATTGGGTTTCAACTGGCATTTTTAATCAACAGGTTGCTGACCTTTTAGACAGAGTTAATAATATATCAGAACAGTTAACTGAATGGAACGGATTTATAAATGTAAAAGATTATGGGGCATCTCCAGAAAACTTTGATAATTCAGATGCTATTCAGGCTGCAATAAATGATAATCCGCATAGTATTATTGTTATCCCGCCAGGCTTATATCCAATTAGAAAAGCTATTCATCTTCCCGGCGACCCAGCTTATACAGTACAGCTTATGCTTGACGATATGGCTATTCTTCAAGCGTCATCTGACTTTACTGATTATTATATGGTATACGTCAACAGCGTACATGAAGCTGCTAATCCTTATCCACTTTATGCTTACTTTTCATTCGCCGGCGGAACCTTGGACTGTAACTCTGTCGCTAGCGGTATAGAATTAAAACATGGTAGGCATATCAGAATTTCAGATATTCAAATCAAAAATGTAAAATCTGATGGTATCGGTATCCATGTGGCTGCTAGCGCTATCAATAGTTCATTAGATTCTATTTTCCAGAACATCAATCTTAACGCTGAAGAAGGGTACAATATAGGTATCAAAATTGACGGAAACGATAATCAGTTTCAGAATATCAGAATCAATGGGTTCCAAATCGGGTGTCAAGTAAACGGAAGCGGAAACTTCTTCAACGGCGTGCATCCTCTATTTATTGTAAAATCCGGTAGCACGTATCAGGGAAGTTGCGCATTTAAGATTGAGGGTCAATCCAACCACTTTATATCATGTTATGCAGATAGTTTTAACTATGGTTGGTTTGTAACAGGAGATCGCAAATTTTTCCTCACGGATTGTATAGCATACTGGTATTCAAGCACTTACTTTACTGACCAGACATTTATTTACGCTTATAATTATTTTAACGGTATTGCAGAAAATTGTCAGATTGAATTTTCTTCTGACACCGCTACTAAAATGATTCTTGATACTCCTAACACTACAGCTGGTTCTGGCAAACTGATAGGGATTGACTGTAATTATACGCAACTTAGTAATACAGATAAATCGAGCGCGTTCAGAGATACTTTTGGTAAATATAGCCAGTATAATCTTAACGGCTTTCTTATGCACGGATACATCACAAACTCCGGCACTAGACTACAGCTACAATTTGAACTTAATAAACCAATCTATCCCGGAACTACTTTATCTTTTGTATGGAATAATTTAACTGTTGTAGCCGGCTCGTGGAATGGAATTGATGTTTCAGACATTAGTTCAACTACTGTGCTACACGCGGAGAATTACAAAACATATGTACACATTCAAGTAGACCTTAGTACAGCGTTAAATATTCCAAATAATACACCGATAATTGTAGCTTGTACGGTAGCAGTTAATGGTTCGTAGTACTACAGACCTCGTCTATATGACGGGGTCTTTTTTGACTAGTTAACTAGTCATAATTGTCAGACAATTTATAAATATTATATGAATCGTCTGAAT
>JAZSES010000105.1:0-2912 GCA_045531805.1 Candidatus Limenecus sp.
AAAACAGCCCAAATAAACAAAAATATGACAATAGAACAAAAGAAAAAAGCGTTTGAGAAATATCTACAAAATATGGGTTATAATGAATTTTTGGAAACTAACATGTCTGAAAACATAAACTGGAATAAAGTTGAAAATGATTTACCAATATATTTTTATCAAGCAATCTACATTAACAGTAATTTAGAAGAAAATGGGTGGAATAATTTTCACATTCACATTCCCCCATATGCACATAATGAAAAAGAAATGCAAAAATACATAAATATTATAAATATTTTGCAAACCAATAAAAAAATTTGTAGTCTATGGTTAATAAATCAAGAATTTTATAAGTATTCAGAACTTTATGATCAGGTATACCAAAATCCCAAAATAAAAAACAAAGAAAAAGCATTCTTAAATGAAGTAAAAAAATATAATAGACAAGAAGACTGGAAACACACAAAAGAATACATTTATTACATAACAATGCCAGTATGGATTATACCCGCTGTAATATTTGGACACTAGTAATTTTCAATATAGTTAAACAAAGCTTTGTTCGTATTCCACAGAACTTCTTTATCCTCATTTTCAGGCAATTCAAGCGTAATCGTAGGAATGTTTTTTTCAATACCACAATAAGTTCCAAAACTTCCAGGGGTTGGATAACCGATATTCTCTTCAACTTTATACCCGATAAGTTTTGAAATTTCTTGAGCAACACTTTCTGCTGGCCCATCATAATTTACAACTTTGTAAGGCTCGTGCAAAGTAATTACCAAATCTGGCTTATACTTATCCAAAACATAAACCATAAACTGAGTTTCCAACTCACTAGCTGGTTTTTCACCACCAAAATATTCATCTTTTTCGACACTTTGCTCCCAGTTTTTTGTTGGAAAGTTTCTATTCAAGTCAACACCATTAGAGTTTGTTCTTTTATTTTCTAATTTTCCATCTGGATTTAAACAAGGAATAAATAACAACCTATTTTTTGATGCAGAACGGTCTTGCAAATATCTATTAATCAAATATTCGCCGTCAGGTTCATCACCATGAAAAACGCCTATTACCAAAACTGTTTTATCAAATTCTAAAGCTCCAGTTTTTAGAAGCATAATTTCATTTCCCAAAGGGCTATTAACTTTTAATTCCAAATCTGCATAAATCATTTTTATTCCATCAACTTCCATTGTCTTTGCATTTCAGACAAACCTTTATCAACACTGACTTTATCTAAAACTATCTGTTGTACCGTACTATTCAAAAGTGTCAAAATTTCTTTTTGATTTTTCAAAAATTTAATCGGTGATTGCAAGTTATTAAGCTGGCTTGCACTCACAAATCTAGCTTTTGCCATTTTATCAGAAGGATTAAAAACTTTGAAATAATCATCATCAAGAGCCAAATTATTCACTGGTAATATAGAAGTCAACTTTGCCAATTCAATCTGATTTTTCTTATTTGTCAAAAATAATGCAAATCTCAATGCACCATCTTTATTTTTGGCTCTTGCAGGTATTATGAGATTCATTACCGACACATCATACTTTCCATTATCTCCAACAAACTGCTCTGAGATATCGGTATATTCATAAACTTGAGGAGCATTTTCTTTCACTATATTCAAAAAATTCGCACCAGATTGAATAAAAGCAATCTGCCCTGACATATATTTTTCTAGAGCTTCTTGATGATTTTGAGTGATGGATTCTTTTGGAATCAAATCATCTTGATATAGTTTTTTATAACTTTCAAAAATAGCTTGTGACTTTTTCGACAAGATTTTATCTGAACTGTTTACATCATACTTGTTCAAAATTTTTAAGAACGTATCATTTTCAGTTAATGTTGGCATTGTGACAAAAGAATCAGTTTTATCTTTAATCAATGAAGCAATTTTAAACAAATCATCATAAGACTTTGGTAAATTTTGAACACCAGCCTTTTGAAGAATTTGCTTGTTATACAAAGTTAGTGCAGAAGTAGCATAAAATGGAACGGCATAGCACTTACCATCATATTTTAAAATCTCAACAATTTGCTTATTATAGTCTTCTAACTTAGAACAATCAATATACTCTAACGCCTGTTTTTGAGCAAGAACACTAGAAAAATCAGGAGTAAGATTTACCAAGTCAGGAGGAGTATTACTCAAAATCGAAGCTAATGTTCTTTTCTCTCCCTCTGCATATGGCACATCAATCCATTTTATTTTAATATCAGCATTTTGTTTCTCAAATTCAGTTATCAATGGGATCATATAATCCCCAAATGTCCCCATTTGCAAAGACCAAAAGACAACTTCTTTTCTCTTCTTTTCAATGTTATTGTTAGGCTTAAAGCACAAGTAAACAACACTCACACAAATCATTGTTATAAAAGTAATTATACAAACAAGTTTTAAATTTTTCATAAAATTAAACTCTCACAAATAATCCTACACCGACCGCAATAAAAATAAGTAACATCGGATTTTTCCTTAATTTTAACCCTACTATACAAAAAACGGCAAGTAAAATAAGAGCATTGAAAGAAATCAAATCAAAAACCCGATGAGTTTCCCTAAATAATTCAAAATTCAACACGGTAGAATTTAAAATTTTCACACAAGTATAACAAACTAATGCCAATGCCGCAGGTCGTAAGCCATAAAACAAATTTTGAACATATTTGTTATCAACATTTTTCTTCAAAAATTTTGCAAACAAGCAAACCAATACAAATGACGGCAACATGAAAGCAACTGTAGTCAAAATAGCTGGAACAACCCCACCAACTTTCAAACCAACAAAAGTAGCCATATTTATACCAATAGGCCCTGGAGTAAGATTGGAAATTGCTATCATCTGAGTAATTTCTGAAGCATCAAACCAAGAATATTTTTCTACCAAATAATACAAAAAAGGTATAACAGTATAACCGCC
>JAZSES010000328.1:0-11826 GCA_045531805.1 Candidatus Limenecus sp.
CCTTTTTGACGTAGGTATTCCATAGCTTTTTCCATATCACCATCATTTTCAGTAAGAGCTTTTTTTGCGTCAAGGATACCTGCGCCTGTTTTTTCTCTAAGTTCTTTTACCATAGCAGCGGTTACTGTCATATTGATAATCCTCTCTGTTTTAATACCAATTCCGCCTAAAATATCCTAGTGTAAGGCGGTTGTTTAATAATGTCGGGGTAAAACCAAGGGCTTTACTGTTGGCAAAGCCCTTGAATTTTAAATTTACGCTTCTGTAGCTACTTCTTCTGCAGAAACACCAGCATCTTCTGCTTTAATTGTTTCAGCTTTAGCACCTACAGCTTTGTTTTCTCTCAATTGTTTGCCTTCCAAAACAGCATCAGCAAGTTTTGAAGCAATCAATTTGATTGAACGGATAGCATCATCATTACCAGGAATGATGTAGTCAATTCCGTCTGGGTTTGCGTTTGTATCAGCAAGACAAATTACAGGAATGTGTAATTTGTTAGCCTCTGCAATAGCAATGTCTTCTTTTTTCTGGTCAACTACAAAAATCAAATCAGGCATACCACGCATTTCTTTGATACCGCCCAAAGTTTTTGAAAGTTTTTCCAATTTTTTAGTCATTTGAACAACTTCTTTTTTAGGAAGTTTTTCGATATGACCAGAATTTACGAATTCTTCAAGTTCTCTAAGTTTGTTAACTCTGCCTCTGATTGTTTCGAAGTTAGTTAACATACCACCCAACCATCTACGGTTGATATAGTACATACCACATCTAGTTGCTTCTTCTGCAACAACCTCAGATGCTTGTTTTTTTGTACCAACAAAAAGAACGTTTTTACCTCTTGCTGCAAATTCTCTAACGATAGCATATGCTTCGTCTAATTTGTCAGAAGTTTTTCTTAAGTCTAAAACATAGATCCCATTTCTTGCACCATAGATATATGGTTTCATTTTTGGGTTCCATCTTTGTGTTTGGTGTCCGAAGTGTACACCTGCTTCGAGTAAATCGATCATTGATGCTACTGGCATCTTTTTCTCCTTTTTCTACGAACTTTAACCTACTAAGCGGGTTAAGTTTTGATTAAGTTTAACTTAATCTCCACCCCTGACGGTTCAGTATAAAATTCAATTACTGTACTACAATCATGATTATAACCTAAACAAAATATATGCAAACATGCATGTTTACAGGGGTTTATATTGCTTAATAATCAAACTTGTATGTTGTTGATGAAATTAAGCAAAAAAAAGGGAAACTCTTAATGAATTTCCCGTCGAATCTTGTTTGATTCCTCGTGTGTAAGTAAGTGTAGGTTAGTGTGTAGGTAGGTCAGTGTATGTGTATGGTTTAAAAAACTTTATTAATTTCTTTTTTGTTTTGTTTGCTTATCGCTTACATATATATAAAGTATTTACTTATTAAATAATTGCCTTTTTAGTTTGTAAAAACCTCATTCTTGTTACAAAAGTTAATATCTGTTGTGCAAAGCAATGTCATTACTGTATTTGGGAGTTTTGTTAAATTGTAATTTGAAGTTTATTTAAGAATTAGTCTGTATCTAAAAAAAAGGTTAATATATACTTATTGTTGGGTAACAATGTTTAATTTAATAATGGGGAGTGTTTAGATAACAGAAATATATTTCTGTATTGCACACCGAGTTAGTATTTAACAGAAATAACAAATGGGAAGATAATGAAAAAAATATCTAATTTTCTAAAAGTGCTTGGGATAGTGTTAGCAACTTTTTGTACACATACTATTGCAGAAGCTGCAATTGCGTTTCCTACAATTACGGTTGGAATGAACCAAGCTAATTCGCCTCAAGAGTTTACGCAAGGTGTTCAAATCCTTGTACTTTTGACAATACTTACGCTTGCACCAAGTATTTTTATTATGTGTACAGCGTTTATTCGTATTATTATAGTGCTGGCGTTGACAAGGCAAGCTATTGGTACTACTACATTACCACCAAACCAAGTATTGGCAGGCTTGGCATTAATTTTGACATTCTTTGTAATGGCACCTACGTTTAATAAGATGAATGAAACGGCGATACAACCTTATATGCGCAATGAAATTACGCAACAAGTTGCTTTAGACAAGGCTGTTTTACCATTACGAGAATTTATGATACAGCATACTGATGAAAAAGAAATTGCTTTGTTTTTGAGTATGGCTAAAATTGAAAAACCTAAAGATTGGAAGGATGTACCAACTTATACATTAATTCCTGCTTACGTTTTAAGTGAGTTAAAAACTTCTTTTAAAATAGGGTTTGTTATCTTTTTACCATTTTTGGTAATTGACATTATTGTTGCAAGTATACTCGTGTCCATGGGGATGTTATTCTTACCTCCGGCTACGGTTGCTATGCCGTTTAAGCTCATACTTTTTGTTATGATTGATGGTTGGTATTTGATTACAAAGACCTTGCTCGATGGGTTTATTGTATAAATGACAGAAGGAAAATATTAGATGGAAGATGCTGTTTTTCTTACACTAACGCAGAATGTTTTAATATTGATATTGTTATTGTCAACACCTATATTGGTTGTGAGTATGGTAGTTGGTTTACTCATTAGTATTTTTCAGGCTGTTACACAAATCCAAGAAGCGACTTTAACTTTTGTACCAAAACTTATTGCTGGTATTCTCACAATGATAATACTGTTGCCTTGGATGTTAAATGTATTTGTAAACAGGGTTAATGAGATGTTTGAGTATATTCAGACAATTATAAAGTAGGGTTAGAGGGGGATTTTTCGTGCAACCAAATTTGTTGACAATGTTATCTCCTGCGAACATTATAATACTTGCTGTTATTTTCACTAGAATAAGCGGTATGATTTTTTCTATGCCAATAGTGTCAACTTATCCTATACCTCAACAGGTTAAAATTTGGTTATGTGCATTGGTGTCATTCTTACTTTTTCCAATGGTTGCTGGGACAATGGGGATTTCTGTTCCACAAAGCATTCCTGAGCTTACACTTTATCTTATGAGAGAATTTTCTATTGGATATTTGATTGGTTTTTGTGCAAATTTTTTATTTGCGGCTGTTCAAATCGGTGGTGAATTTGTAAGTATTCAGGCGGGTATTTCTATGAGCCAAGTTCTTGACCCTGCGACTGGAGAACAAACTCAGGTTATTTCTCAAATGTATTCTTATTTGGCGACAATGGTTTTTGTTGGCATAAATGCTCATCAGTGGTTGTTTGCTGCGTTGTATAAAAGTTTTGAAGCATTGCCACCAGGAATGGAATTTTTATTTGGACCCGATTTGGTTTCACAAATCCTTCATCTTTCATCAACTATTTTTTCAGTTGGTATAAGCATGATTTTGCCGATTTTCTGTGTTATGTTTGTTGCAGAGGTGTTAATGGGTTTTATGTCTAAAATGATGCCTCAGATGAATGTATTTATGGTGGCAATACCACTTAAAGTATATGTTGGTATCGGTTTGATACTAATGTTCTTGTCACCAACAGTCACTTACTTGGTTACAGTTATGCAAAATTATTTAAAAGGTATCTTAAATCTATTTGGATAACTTGAGGAAATAGAAAAAGCAAATGGCAGACGAAAGAACGGAAGAAGCGACCCCCAAGCGGCGACAAGACGAGCGGAAAAAGGGGAATATATCAAAAAGTCAGGACATGACTTCTGCTTTGACTATTTCAGCAGGGGTTGGTTTGTTGTTTGTTTTGTCACCATATATGTTGGAGAAGATGAAAAATCTTCTTTACTATACTTGTACTCACATTAAGCCTCAAGATGTTGATATGGCTAGTATTTTTGTTATATTTGCGCCTTATGCAAAAATTACGGCAGAGATTATGATACCGTTTTTATTGGGTTTGGTTTTTGCAACGATACTTATTTTACGTCTTCAGGTTGGAGCTTTGTTTGCATCAGAGAAATTAAAGCCAAAACTAGATAAATTTATGCCTAGCAATATCATGAAAGGTTTAAAAAAGATTTTAAATCCTTTCGAACCTAAGAATTTGATGGAGTTGGGTAAGTCTTTGTTAAAAATGGCGATTGTTGGTTATTGTGGATATTCTACTGTAATGGGCCGAAAAGATGACCTTTTAGGCTTGTTGGGTATGGATATTCCTACGGCATTTGCTGTTTTGGGCAGTGTTTTGATGCAAATGGTTTTGAATATTTGTATAGCAATGCTTATTATCGGTTTTATAGATAAAAAGTATCAGGATTATGAATACAACAAGTCTATAAAAATGACAAAACAAGAGATTAAAGATGAATGGAAAAATATGGAAGGGGATCCAATCATCAAATCAAAAATTAAATCTGCGCAAATGCAATTTATGAAACAAAAAATGATGAATGCAGTTCCGAATGCAGATGTTGTTGTTGCAAACCCTACTCATTTTTCTGTTGCATTAAAGTATGATAAAGATATTGCACCAGCGCCTATTGTTGTGGCAAAAGGTGTTGATTATATGGCATTTAAAATTAGAGAAATAGCAAAAGCAAACAATGTTCCAATTGTTGAAAATAAGCCACTTGCTCGTTCTTTATACAAACTTGTTAAGGTTGATCAAGTTATTCCTGCAGAATTATATGTAGCAGTTGCAGAGGTGTTAGCATTCGTATATGGTCAAAATGGTCCACCTAAAAAACGTGTAGTTAATCCAAATATGCAAAGATAAAATTATATATATTTATGATGTTGAGGTTAGTATGAATAAAACAGCGCGTACTTTTTTGATTGCAATAGCTTTATTGATTTTGGGTTTTACTTTATTAGTTGTTGATAATTTGCCAAAACCAGAGAAATATATGGTGCAAGAGGAACAAGATGTTGTAGACAATTTGGAAGACATTTCTCTCAGAGATTATAAAAAGGAAGTTAACCAGTTATCTTCTGAGGAAAAAGCAATAAGATTTGAAGATGAAAAGTTAGAGGGCGATGTTCATTACTCTGTGAATGATGGAGAGAGTGCAGTAATACATTATAAAAAAGCAGTGGCTATAAACCCAAATAATAAGGATATTTTGTATAGACTTGCTATTGCTCAAACATCTGCTGGCCAATATGAGGATGCCGAATTTACTTACAAAAAAATTGAGCCAATGGATAGTGATGTTGCTAATTTTTGGTTTCACAGAGCAGGAAATATTCATAAAAACCCTAATAGTCTTCATAATGTCAATCTTGCAGTTGAATATGCTGAAAAAGCTTATAATTTAACACAATATAAAACGGATTTGTTTTTAATAAGTTTAATGGCTGAGAGTTATTTTGAACAATATAAATACTATAAAATGCATATGCCTGATTCTAAAAAACTGCCTAGGATTTTAAGTGATTTACAATTTTTTATGGATAAATGGGAGTATGAAGCAAGCAAACAAGATAATCCACCATCGTTAATGCAATGCAAATATATACGAGATTTAATAGATGCATTTCCTAGTGGTGTTAAACCTAATAGTCCGTTTAATGGCGAATTACAACCACTTCCTTATGATGAGAAAGAGGCTCTAAAAGCAAAATATAGAGCGTCTTTGAAAAAGATGAATGAGTATCCAAAGAAAGACTATTAAGAATAATTAACCGTCTAAACTACTATGTGATTTTTTGAGATATAATCGAATTATATAAAATGAAGGTTAGAGTATAAATTATGGCTGAAAAAAAGACAAAGAAAAAAATAAAAGTTGCATTTCCTCATATGGGGAATATTTATATAGTTTGGGGGTCTGCACTTAGACGTTTGGGTGTTGAACCTTATATTCCTCCATATTCTAGCAAGAGAACTTTGTCTTTGGGCACAAAAAATAGCCCAGAATCTATATGTTTACCATATAAGCTTATTTTGGGTAATTTTATTGAAGCTATCGAGGGTGGCGCAGATTATGTCGCAATGATTTCTTCACCAGGTATTTGTCGTTTGGGTGAATATGGCGCTGGTATCCAAAATACTTTGGAAGATATGGGCTACCATGCAAATTATGTTGAATTGCAATTGTATGATGGCGTGAAAGGCATGTTTCGCTTTTTGTCAGAGTTAACAGGTGTAAAAAATCCTGTGACTATTGTTAGAGCTATTGTTTTTGCTTTTAGAAAAGTTTTTGCTGCTGATAGAATGGAAACTCTTTTGTCTTATTACAGAGCTAGAGAAATTAAAATTGGTGAAGCTGAAAAAGCCTTTAAAAAAGGTATGAAGCTGATTTATGAAGCTAATCATTATAAAGAATTGAAAAAAGCAGAAAAAGAAGCAATTGCTTTGGTTAAAGCTGTAGAAATAGATGAAAATAGAGATGTTTTACACGTTGATTTGACTGGTGAAATTTATCTCGTGCAAGACCCGTTTTCAAATCAAAATATCGAAAGAGAACTCGGTAAAATGGGAGTTCAAACTAGAAGAACACTTACTGTATCAAGCTTTTTGAAAGATGCTATTATTCCAAAAATGTTTGTGAAAGGTGAAACTCATCTTGAACGTTCATTTAGACTTGCAAAGCCTTATCTTTCAAGAGATATAGGTGGTGATTCTTTGGAATGTGTTTCTGATATCGTATTTGCAAATGAAAAAGGCAAAGATGGTATTATTCATATAAGCCCATTTACTTGTATGCCTGAAATTATGTCGCAGAACTTCTTTCCAGCGATGAGGGAAAATTGCGATATTCCTATTTTGCCATTGATTATGGATGAGCAGACTGGTAAAGCAGGTTATATCACTCGTCTTGAGGCTTTTGTTGACCTTATGAGAAGACGTAAAAGAAAAAAAGAAATGGAATTGGCAACTACTACAAAGTAGAGTAAGTTTTGCCTGATACTAGATTTAATTTAAACAAAAAAAAACAGGGAATTAACCCTGTTTTTTTTGTGGGGGGGAATCAAATTCCAACGAAATGTAAATTATAATCCATAGGATTAATTCCATGGGGTTATATTTTTGTGATAATTATGTTATAAATATACTAAGCATGGGGTGGATAGAATTAGTACCCAAAAATTACGGTTAAAGCCGATTTTATATAAACAGGTAGATAAAAGCGTCAAAAATAATAGGCGTAAAGAAAAGGAGAATTTATGTCAGTAGGACAATTCGTATTTATGTTACACTCCCATCTTCCTTACTACAGAAAAGCCGGTATGTGGCCTTTTGGGGAAGAGAACCTCTACGAATGTATGGCAGAAACATATGTTCCATTGCTTAATGCTATTTCGGAGCTATATGAAGATGAAGGTATAAAAGCTAAATTGACAGTTGGTATTACTCCAATTTTGGCTGAGCAGTTGAATGATGAACATTTGCAAAATGGTTTTATTGAGTACTTGGATGCTCGTATTAAAGCTATTTCTGGTGATTTGGAAAGATATCCTGATCCAGAAGTTGCTCATTCACAACACTTGAAATACTTGGCAAAATACTATTTTGATTGGTTCAACCACATTAAAGATTGTTTTATCAACAGATACAACAAAGACCTTATCAGTGCGTTTAAAAAATACCAAGATTTGGGTTGTATTGAAATTACTACATCAGGTGCTACACATGGATTTTCACCATTGTTGGCAACAGATTCTAACTTGAATGCACAGTTCAAAGTTGGTTCAGACACAACAAAAAGACTTTTTGGTAAAAAAGCAAAAGGTTGTTGGTTGCCAGAATGTGCTTACAGACAAGGTTATGAGTATGTAGGTAAAGATGGTGAGAAAAAATGGAGACCTGCTATTGAAGTTACTCTTCAAAACAATGATATTGAGTATTTCTTTACAGAATCTCATGTTATTGAAGGTGGTAATTCAATCGGTAACAGACGTGTAATTGGTGTTTATGGAAACATTGAGTACATTCCACTTCCAGAAAGAGAAGCAACAGGTTATGATACATATTCTGCTTACTGGTTGCCTGATGCACAAGTAGCTGTTATGGGTAGAAATGATAGAGCTGGTTACCAAGTTTGGTCAGCAGCTGATGGTTATCCAGGTGATGGTTGCTACAGAGAATTCCACAAAAAAGATGATAAATCAGGTGGTCACTATTGGAGAATTACATCTTCAACTACAGATTTGGGTGACAAAATGCTTTATGACCCAGTTTTGGCTATGTCACAAGTTAATTTAAACTCAGATCACTATACAACAATGTTGTTCCACTTGTTGAATGATTACAAACTAAACAACAACAAAGAAGGTCTTGTAATGGTATCTTTTGATACTGAGTTGTTTGGTCACTGGTGGTTTGAAGGTGTTGAATTTATTAAACAAGTTGTTAGAAAGCTTAATAACTACCTTCCACAAGTAGAAAGAATGACTGCAGGTGAATACTTGAAAGCTCATCCACCAACAGAAGCTATCCAAATTCCAGAATCTTCTTGGGGTGCAGGTGGTCACTTCTATGTATGGCAAAATCACCTTACTGAATGGATGTGGCCTATCATTCATGGTTGTGAAAAACGCATGATTGATATTGCTGCTAGATTTGAACAAAAAGTTGAAGACAAAGTTTTATTGAGAGCTTTGAATCAACTTGCTAGAGAAAACTTGCTATTGCAAAGTTCAGATTGGCCATTCTTGATTACAACTTGGCAGGCAAAAGATTATGCTACTGATAGATTTAAAGAGCACGTTGAAAGATTTGAAACTATTGCGGATATGATTGATGACAATCATATTGATACTGCAGTGTTGGAAGAAATTGAATCTATTGACAACTGCTTCCCAACAATCGATTACAGAACATATTTGCCTATTGAAGAAGGTAAAATTCCTCAACAGGAAGAAAAATTAAAACCACTTTATCAATAGATATTGGTAAAAAATAATTAAGGGAGAAATGAAAAAACTTTCATTTCTCTTTTTTTATGTTAAGATTTATAAACTAAGCCATCAAATTAGTAAATTTTTAATTCTTACGGATTTTATAGATTTTAAGGAAGTAGTGTTCAGTAATTTTATGAATTTATTAGACGTAATCAATTCAAAATACAGAAAATATAATTTACAGTCACCTGTGCAAGTGAAGCGTGATAATGTGGCAAATGCTATTAATATGACGGCGCCGACACAGATTGACCCTCATCGAATTGAGGGTGAAATCTCAAGCGCTGCCTCAGACCCATCAAAGCAAACAGAAGCCCTTAGAGCGCAGGCTCTTGCTCAGGCGCCTGTTTCATATACTTTCGTGAGAGATTTAAATTTGCCATTTTCAAACAAGGCAAAATTGTTCAAGCTCGCTACAGGACAACAGGTTGTTGTTTTGGAGAAAAAAGGTCCAACGGTTTTGCAGACTTATTACAATGTTGGTTCTATGAATGAGCAAGATGAACAAAGAGGTATAAGTCATTTTAATGAACACATGGCTTTTAATGGTTCAGTGAGTCCTTTGGGTAAAACATTAGGTGCAGGTGATTTCTTCCGTATGGTGAATGATATGGGGGCTATTACTAATGCTTCTACAGGATTTTCACAGACTGATTATTTTGTAACATCTCAGCTTTTGGGTGAGAATGTTTTTGATAAATCTGTGTTTATGCAAGCACAGCAACTTTTGTATCCTGAACATTCTGTTGAAATGGTGGAAAAGGAAAAAGGACCTGTTACTTCTGAAATTAGTATGGTTGGAGACCAACCCGAGAACACTGCTTTAAGTAATTGTATTAAAAATCTTTTCCAAATTAAAACGACTTCCCCAGATTTAGTTGCTGGTACGATTGAGAATATAAATAATCTTGATAGAAACAAAACATTGGATTATTACAACTTGTGGTATACGCCAGACAATTGTGCAACAGTTGTGACTGGTGAAGTTCCGACTCAAGAGGCGATAAATACTGTTGCAAAACATTTTAATAAGTTTGCAAATGTAGATGTTTCAAAACGCAAATATCAGGATTTTGTTGGCATAACTTCTCCGATTCGAACTGACGTGAAAATGCCAAGAGCAAAGTCTAGCATAGTTGCGTTGGGTTTTGCTGGTGCAAAAAATAATTCTACAAAGGAAAATATTACAATGGAAGTTCTTATGACTGCGTTGTTGGGTTCAAAAACAGCTCGTATTAGCAAAGAACTTAATAAAATTCAGTCGTCTGCGTTTATGAATATTGAAAGAGTTGGTAATAGACCTACTGACCCTAAAGCAATTCTTATTGCTTCTCAAATGACTCCTGAAAAGACAGAAGATGTTATAAAAACGATTTATACTGAAATTGATAAAGTTACAAAAGAGCCTTTGAGTGCTGATGAACTTGAAACTGCTAAAAAGACATTGAAAATGACTTTTTCTAAAATTTCTGAAAATTCTCAACTGTTAAACAATTTGATTGGCAATGCTTTATTGGACAATGATTTGAATTACGTTGAAAATTATTTAGCGATATTGGATAGTGTTACTACAGAAGATGTAACTGCTTTTGCCAAAAAGTATTTGGATTTGAATAAGGCTTCGCTTTCTGTTGTTCATCCACAAAACCTTGATGATGCTACTATCAAAGCAAATTATGATAAGGCAAATGTGTCCAGTGTTGCAAAAAATAATCCATCTTTTTCAAAAAAAATAAATTTTAAAGGTGGTATTAACGAAAAATCATTTGATTTATCAAAAGTCAAACAGTATAAATTGGCGAACAATATGGAATTGGTTTTTAATTCAAATAACTCTGATATTGCTTCATCGATTTTGCAAATGAAAACGTCTGCACCAGCTATGGTAAAACCAGCAGTTCCTGCGATTTTGGCTATTATGTTAAATGAAGGTTCTAAAAATAAAAGTTATGAAACTTTCTACAAGGATGTGCATAAAGCAGGCATGATGCTCAAATTCGAAGCGGATTTTCAATCGATTAGCGCAAATGCGGAATGTCTTGCTGATGATTTGCCTATGGCAATGGATTTGATGAAAGAGGTTTTTGAAGAGCCTAGATTGACTGAGAAAAGTTTGAGCTATGCAAAAAAACTTGTTAGAGAAGCGGTTTTAAATTCTGATAATTCTGCAAATGAATATGCTTTGAAAGAATTATTCCCCAATCGACCTGAATATTCAACGAAAGAAGAATTGTTGAAAACAATTGAATCTACAACATTAGCGGATGTGACAGGTTTGTTTGAATATATAAAAAATAATTCTGTTGCAAAAGGTATATTTACTGCTCCAGTGAAGCAAAAACCATATTTGGAACAGTCTGTAATTCAAAAGTTGTCAACTTCTGTTCATCAATTTAAGCCTTTTGCTGTACAGGTTTTTGATTCTTATACCCCTGTTAAAAAAGATGTTGTTATTACGAACTCAATGCCCAGAAATCAAGCTGATATTGTTCAAGGATTTAAATTTAAAACAAATTTAAATCCAAAAGATCAGGCTGTATTTAGGCTTTTGAATACTATTTTAGGTGATGGTCCATCTTCTCGATTGTTTAATGATTTGCGAGAACAACAAAAGCTTGCTTATAGGGTTGAATCTAATATTGATACAGATGGGAATACTGGTCTTTTAACCTTGGGGATAAAGACTACAACTGATGATAAAGTTGCCGGGGTACAACAGTTTGACAATGTACAAAAATCTTTAGATGGTTTTAAAAAACACATTGATTTACTAAAAAATCAATTGGTTAAACCAGAGGAACTTGCTGCGGCTAAATTGAGAGTTAAAACAAAATTGCTTAATTCCATTGAGTCATCATCTTCACAAACTACAGTTTTAAATAATTCAAAAGATTCATATTTGGGTTTGAGTTGTTTGAATGAAAACTTAAAATTGGTTGATACAATAACAGCCCAAGATATTCAAAATGCTGCAAATTATATATTTAATTCGCCATCAGTTATTTCTATTTTGGCTAGTG
>JAZSES010000003.1:0-3900 GCA_045531805.1 Candidatus Limenecus sp.
AAAAATAAAAACAGAGAAAAGAACAAAATTTAATTAAGAAATTAATTAACGTTACTATATTTAACAATTTACAATTTATATGGCAAAAAAAAATATTTAGGTGATTTTAGGCGTATGTAGAAATGAGTACACCATGACAAAAATAGTCTTACCCGTAAGAACAACCTACACAAAATCTTTATTAAACGAATATAAATGTACATTACCATCTACTAAAGTGCAATCTAACGAAGACAAAGCACTTGAAAAAAAAGTAAAAATCGCATCATTGGTTGGTAGTACTATTACTACGTTGCTGTATTTGTTTGCACTTGCAAAAGGTACAAATAAAAAAGCTTTTAAATTCAAAGATATTTTAAATGTTGACTTTGATAGTACCATTCGCACGATTGGATTGGCTACATCCGCTCTTGTTGGTGGGCTTGGAGGTGGAATATTATTTGACAAGCCAAAATCAAATAAGCCCAAATTAAAAGAAGCTGTACATCAATTTTTGGGTAATATTGTGACACCTATTACTATAGTTGGTATCGCAACATCACAAATAAAAAAACAAAACTACTCAATGTGGAAATCAGCATTACTAGGTGGTGCAGCGGCATTATTCGGTGTTGGCTTAGGGGTAACAGGTGGCAACAAAATTGCTTCAATAGTTAATGAAAAAATATTCAAAGAAGATGATACAAGAAAAGTCGGAGTCAAAGATTTTGGCATACACGTTGATGATATTTTAGTTGTTATGGGAATGACAGACTTAGGCGCAGCTGTAAAAAGTTTTGTTTCAAAAGCGCTGCCCGCAATATTCCTAATCTGTGGATATGAAGCTGGAACAAAACGAGAACAACAAAATCATTAACGAAAAAAATGTTTTCTGTTATACTGTACCCAGTATGAATGGAGTTGTTGCTATGAATAAAATAAAAAAACTTTTGACCATATTTACAATAATGTTTGCACTGTTTTGTCAAAATTCAACACAAGCAAAAACGCTTAATTTCGCAATAGCATCAGACATCCACTACAAAACAAGTGCTGACGGGAATACTATCCAAGAAAAAGCGCTTAATGGTTTTATAGACAGAGTAAACGAAAACAACTATGATTTTGTTATATTTCTTGGAGACAATATTGACAAGTCAAAGAAGAAGGAATTAGAAAGTTTTCTTCACAAAATAAAATCAATAAAATCACCTTACTACTTAGTAATGGGAAATAAAGATGTGCATAAAATTTCAGGATTAGATAAAAATGATTATCTAGCAATAGTGTCAAAACAAAATAAATACCAAAAAAGAGCAACAAACAATTATATATTTAAGCCAACAACCGATATAACAGTTATAGTTCTTGATAGTGTATCATCAGGTATGCCAACTAACCACGGTATTTTTAGTGCAAAAACACTTTCTTGGCTAGATAATACACTAGAAAAAAACAAACGCAAAAAAGTATTGATATTCCAACACGTTCCATACTTACCACCATATGAAAAAGAAGGTTACGATATATTAGAAAAACAAGAATACAAAGCAATTCTAAGCAAACACAAAAACATTCTTGCAGTTATTAGTGGTCACTACCATAAAGAAGGATTCGCATACGACGGAAGTAACGTTGCACATTATTGCGCACCAGCTCTATCTGAACAACCTTTTTACTATGTAGAAGGAAAAATACAATATACAAAGCCACTGATTTTTAAAGGTCGTAATTTCAAAATTGACGGAATAGTGAAACCTGCAATCTAGACAATACTTTTTTATTTTCGTTAATCTTAGTGATTTATAAAAAAGCTTTTTGTTAAGACGTAAAAATTCCATAAATAGAAATTCATTTGATTAATTTTGCTTCTCAAAAAAATCAATTAATCAATCCATCTAAAATTTTTGACAAACTTATTGTCGTCATTAATTTCACCATCTATTTTCACAGTAAATCTACGATAATCTTTATCACTCAATTCTACCCCAGGGATTTTGTTCAAATCATTAAGTAATGTATTTTTTTCGTCTTGTCCTAATCTAAACCCTGGAATAGAATTAAGTAAAGAATTTAAGGACAAATTCCCAATTGGTCCAAGTACGCTAGAGGCTTTTTTTGTTAATCGTCCATAAACTCTCATATTTGCAAGCTTTTGTAAAATTGTATACTCGCCATTTATATAAAGATTAAGGTTATCCCCTTTAGAATAAATCTCTATATCTTGAGCAACTCCATTTTTTAAAGCCAGACTACCTTTAATAGAATTAAAATAGCCTGTTTTTACGGGAGCTAACAACTCTAATAAGTTATTAATACTTGCCCCAGTAATGCCACTTTTAACAAAATTGCCAGCTTTCAAAAGATACTCAACAGAACCTAATTTCGGCATTTTCCCATCAGAAATTTCAAAATAAACATACCCAGTAGCGTTTTTTATACGTTCTTCTTCACTACTACCAGTTGTTGTCATTACAATATTTGCATTTGCTTGACCAAATATTTGATTTTCAAATCCAAATAACGATGATGCAACTTTGTTGGAATCAACATTTACTGCTGATACATTGGTCTTAAATCTACCATTTTTAAAATTATAACTTGCTGTACCAGTCATTTTACCTGTTGTAACATCAAATCCAAGATGATCAACATTTAAAACCATATCATTGCCCAAACTAAATCTTGACTGATAATTACTAGCTAATAACTCTCTGATAATAATATCTTTTACAATCAACGAACCTTTTTTTATTCGTATATCAGAAATATTTACAGGCATAGTTGACTTTGAATGTTCAACTAATTTTGTAGTTGTATTTGGAGTTGGTATAAAGGTCAAAGCATCTATCAATTTATCTAAATTCAATTTATCAGACTTAATATCAAAAGATTCAAAAGTATAAGGAACGCTCATTGAATTAGCCAGAACAGCCGAAAATTTCACATCTGAATTATAAATCATTCCATCTGAATCAACATCTATAGTTTTATCGTTTAACTTAAGATTTATATTTTTCAAAGTTGTATCATATAAAGGAACATCAATATTTTTTAGTGAAATGTCACCAATAATTTTAGGATTTTTGACATCACCTTTAATATTAACATTGCAATTAAACAAGCCTTGTTTCAAAATTGATTTTCTAAAAAGAACGTTAAAAAGCTTGGCATTTGCACTATTTAAAGTTTTAATATTTAGATTCTTAATTGAAAAACTCTTATCTTTTGAATTTTGTTCAAAAATACCATTAGCCAAAATTATTGGCAAAGGATAACTCTTATCATTTTGCGATGTCATAAAGCGAACATACTCTGCATTTTTTAAATGATACTGATTACCAACAATCTGAAGAGTTGCCAAAATTTGTCTTTCTTCATCAACATTACCCAAATTTGCGCCCATGTAATAAATATCAGCATCAGAATTAAACTTTATAACAGGCTTAATCATAATTTTGTCAGGTGAGCCAGATATATTCGCGGTTACAGTAATATCCCCCTTAGGCTTAATAGGATAAGAAAGATGTGTATTTATATACTTATTAGCAAAAGCTTCAGTAAACTTAGTTGTTATATAACCAGAAATTTTCATTGTTTTATCCAATTCATTTAATACAAAATTTAAATAAAGTGGAGTATTATCAACCTGAGCAATTACCGATTTTAAAATAATTTTAGTGCCATCTAAAACAATATTTCCAGCATCAATACGTATTGGAGTTTTAAAATAAGAATGAACAAATGATATCCCATTAAGCGTAACATTCCCTTGGAAATTATTATTTTGTGCTTTCACAGACACATCAATTTTTCCATTATATTGAGTATACGCTGTAAAAACTTTTTTTAGAACATCAGGAAAATAATCAAGCTTTTTAAGTGTATTCAATATTGAAAGATCAAAATCTTTTGCAAGTC
>JAZSES010000209.1:0-10981 GCA_045531805.1 Candidatus Limenecus sp.
GAAAGAAATTTGTGAATAATGGTTTCATTCGCTAGAATCCTTGTTTTGATAAAAGGTGATAGTTGATAAGTTATAGCAATATTTCTAATCCTGTGACTAATTTAGAGGTAGAATTATTTTGAAACAGAATTTAAAAAAATACGGTTTAATTGTAATAACATTAACTGCAATATTTTTGATAAGTTCGCTAACTTCATCTAGTGGAGTTTTTGCATCTTCTCCACAACAGTTGTATGAACAAGTTTGGAAACTTATTAATTCAAAATATGTTGATCATACAAATAATCATCAAGACTGGAAACGTTGGAGAGGCAAGTATGATAGTGTTATCAAAACAGACGAAGATGCTTATGTTGCTATTCAAACAATGTTGGCAAGCTTAAATGACCCGTATACAAAATTCCTTGACCCTAAAGAATTTGCAGAAGAAACTAGTTCTATAAAAGGCTCTTTGAAAGGTATTGGTGTTCAAATCGGATTGAGAGAAGGTAAATTGGTTATTATTGCTCCTATCGAGGATACTCCAGGTGAAAGAGCTGGTTTGTTGGCAGAAGATGAAATTCTTGAAATTGATGGTGTTTCAACAAAAGGGATTACTATTGATAAAGCAGCTGATAAAATTCGAGGAGAAGAGGGGACTTACGTTACTCTATTGATTAAAAGAAAAAATCAAGAAAATAAATTGTATAAAATTCAGCGCGCTGAAATTGAATTAAAATCCGTTTCAACTAAAATACCAGAAAAAGTTAAACTCGATGATACTATCGGTTATATAAGACTAAGCTCGTTTATCAGTAAAAATGCGACTGCTGAATTTCAAGATGCACTAAAACTTTATAAAAACAAATGCGGATATATCATAGATTTGCGTTCAAACCCAGGCGGACTTTTGAGTAATGCTATTTTAATCTCAGACATGTTCTTAGACGGTGGTATAATAGTTAGTACTGTTGATAGAGATGGCTACAAAGAGACTACACGTGCTACAAGAAAATATGTAACAGACAAGCCTATTGTTATTTTAATAAATAAAGGTTCTGCTTCTGCTAGTGAAATTTTTTCTGGAGCTATGAAAGACAATAGAAGAGCATTGTTGGTTGGAGAAAACACTTACGGTAAGGGATTAGTGCAAGAAGTCAACAAACTGTTTGGTGGTTCAGGTGCAAATATTACTATTCAAAAGTATCTTACACCTAATGGTACTGATATAAACAAAAAAGGTATTGCTCCTGATGTAAAAATTGAATTGACTGAAGAGAATATCAAAGAAAAAGATGATGTTCAGTTGAAAAAAGCTAATGAGTTGCTTCTTGAGATGATTAGAAATCAACAGGTTGCAAAAAGATAAGAATAATATTTTAAAAAAGTCGTGATTATGCACGAAGTAATAATATTGATTAATCAAAAAGCTCCTTATTTTTAAGGAGCTTTTTTTATTACATTTCTTTTTTGATTCTGCTATCACTACAACTTTTATAAGATGAATCTTTTATCCAAGGCATTTCACCTCGTCTTAGGGCATAGTTTGTACAAGCCCACCAAGTATTTCCATAATGCATATTTGCCCCCAAAGGGAATACGCCATCATTTTCTATTGAAAATGCGTGAACATCTATACCAACCATATTTGGTTTTGCGTTACCATTTGTATCTACATACATAATGTAATGCATTCCACTTTCTTCCCACCATTGTAAATACCAATTCATTCCATCTGATGATCTGAACCATTCTGGGCTTGATACTGTTGCCCAAATATCACTTTTTGCAAGTTGTCTAACTGTATATGATTCGCTAATAGGTTGTCCATTCATTATTCCATTGTACCAACCTCGAATGGTATCTTGTCCAGTTCCCCAATTCCACATTTCTGTGTTGCCGTATTTTGTTTCGAGTTGTGCAGTCGCAGATGTAATAGAATTGTAAGCTTTTTTTAATGAAGATACATACATTTGTTCGTCTGCGTGATTTTTTAATGACGGTACTGTCAATGCTCCTATTACCCCGATTATGGTCATTGCCAAAAGAGCTTCTGGTAGCGAAAATGCAAATTTTTTCATGTTTCTCCTTTTATTTCAAGTTTATTGAGTTTCCTAGTTCTAAAAGTTTTGATATTGTTTCTTCATAAGTAGTTTTTTCATCAACTTTTTGATGCAAAAATTCATTGATTTGGGACATGTATTTAATTGCTTGGTCAGTTACAGGGTCTGCACCGTTTACATATGCTCCAATGTTAATCAGGTCTTCATTTTTCTTGTAGCCGGCAAGTAGGGTTCTTATTTTGCCAGATGCTTCGGAATGTTCACTGTTTACAACTTCTTTCATTACACGGCTGACACTTTGTAAGACATCAACAGCTGGATAATGGTTTTTGTGTGCAAGTTCACGAGAAAGCATTATGTGACCATCTAGAATACTTCTTGCAGTATCAGAAATTGGTTCGTTAAAATCGTCACCTTCTACAAGTACTGTATATAAGCCAGTGATTGTACCGTATTCATTGCTACCAGCTCTTTCCAAAAGTTTTGGCATTAGTGCAAATACTGAAGGAGTGTAACCTCTGGTTGCAGGGGGTTCGCCAACTGCAAGTCCAACTTCTCTTTGAGCCATTGCGATACGGGTTACACTATCTAGCATAAATAAAACGTCTTTGCCTTGGTCTCTAAAGTATTCTGCAATGGCTGTAGCAACAAATCCTGCCTTGATTTTTACGAGAGATGGCTGTTCAGATGTTGCGACTACAACGATTGAACGTTTCATCCCTTCTGGTCCAAGTGTTGATTCAATAAACTCCCTTACCTCACGTCCCCGCTCACCAATTAGTGCAATGACGTTTAAGTCTGCGTTTGTGTTTTTTGCCATCATCGCTAGCGTTGTAGATTTACCTACACCTGAACCAGCAAAAACACCGAGTCTTTGCCCTTTACCAGCGGTGATAAATCCATCTATGGCGCGGATACCTAGAGAAAGCGGTGTTCTAATTAATTGTCTGTTTAGTGGGTTGATTATATCGGCTTGAGTTGAATAAAGTGATTGAGAATTAATTTCTCCTAGGTTGTCTATTGGTCTTCCTAATCCATCGAGCACTCTACCCAAAAGTTGTGGACCCACCTTTATTTTCATTGATGAGCCAGTATTAATAACAACTGCACCTGGCATTAAACCGTCCATTGAGCCTAAAGGCATTAGAAGAATTTTTGAAGTTTTAAAGCCTACTACTTCTGCCCATATAGGTTCAGCATCAAGCTTGTTGTATATATAACAAAGATCACCAATACTGGCTTTTGGGCCATCGGCTTCAATGATTAATCCGATAATTTGAACAACCTTGCCGACTTCTTGCATCGGTTTTGTTTCTCTAATGATGTTTTTATATCTGTTCAGATTTATCATTGTTGTCATTCATTCCGTCTATGTCGTCAAGTTCTCTTGCAAGTTCAATTTCGGGTGTTGCATTCAGTTCTGCAAATAATTTTTGAGAAAATTGTTCGATTTGTGCGCTTACTCTAGAGTCAATTCTTGAACCTACTGCTTCCACAATCGTTCCATCTGGAGAAACAGAACTATCTTCTATTATTTTCATATTTTCAAGATTGTGGATTTTTTGCTTTATTTCATCTGAAATAGCATAAATTTTATCTGCCATTATGGGGTTAACAATAATGGTTACATTCTCCTTGTCTTTTAGTTGTGAAATCGAATTTTCTACAATATTTAACAGAATTGTTTTATCTTCAGTAATTTTTGTTTTACATATTTTTTCGGATATTTCTATAACTAAAGATAAAATGTCGTTATGTAAGGATTTTATTATTCTATGTTTAATATCAAATTTGCACTTTGTGAATTTGTCTACATTGCAAACAAGTTCTGTTAAATCTTTTTGTATCTGTTCTTTGCCTTCAGCGTATCCTTGTTCAAATCCTTGGTTTTGCGCTTCTGATAGGATATTGTCGCGACAATTTTCTGCATCTGATATAGCCTGATTTACAGTTTCTGCTGCTTCATTTTGTGCATTTGTAATTATTAATGCTGCCTTCTTTTTTGCTTCTGCTACTATTGAATCTGCAATAATTTGTGCATCAGATATTTCTTTGTTAACTACAACATTTCCACTTGTATTTAAAACAAATGAATTTCCTAGGTTAATTTTGCTAGCATCAATCTTACTCAATGTATTCGTCCTCAGCTGTATCTCTAGTAATTACGATTTCACCTGCAGATTCTAGTGCACGGATGATACCAACAACTTTTGTTTGTCTTTCTTGAACTTCTTTTGCACGAACTGGGCCCATGTATTCAAGCTCTTCTTTTAACATTGCTTGTGCACGTTCAGACATGTTGGAGTAAATTTTGTCTTTTAATTCTTCTCTTACACCTTTGAGTGAAATTGCAAGGTCTTTTGTTTCAACTTCACGAATAATACGCTGAATGGCGTTATCTTTAAGGTTGATAATATCTTCAAATACGAACATAAGTTCTCTTACACCTTCAGCAAGTTCGAGATTTTTGATTTCAAGATATTCAAGTACGTTTTTCTCTGTAGCACGGTCTGAACGGTTCAAGATGCTAGCCAATGCACCAACACCACCAGCTTTTGAGAAGTCTTGTGCTACAACAGATGAGAATTTGCTTTCTACGATTTTTTCAATTTCTGAAATAATTTCAGGGTTTGTTGAACTCATATCTGCTATTTTGAATGCTACTTGAGCTTGGACATCTGCTGGTAAGCTATTCAGTACTTTTGCTGAACTCTCTGGTTTTAAATACGCCAAGATAAGTGCAATTAGCTGTGGATTTTCATTTTGAAATGATGTTGCTAGTTGTGATGGGTCTGCATCATTAAAAAATTGAAAAGGGTTCACTGTAAGTAGGTTTACCAATCTACCTAACATGTTTTGAGCTTGTTCTGCACCGTAAGCTTTTTCCAACAGTGTTCTTGCATAGTTTGTACCACCTGATGAGAGGTAGTCACTGGCTAAGAACAAGGAATGAAATTCTTCTAATACCTGATTTAGTATTTCTGAAGGTACTTTGTTTAAGCTTGCAATATCAAATGTGATCTGCTCAAGTATATCGTCTTCTTTTATGTTTTTTAGGATTTCAGAAGCGGTTGATGGGCCTAATGCAATTAGTAGGGCTGCTACTTTTTGTCTTTGTGTCATCGCTTCATATGATATATCTGCCATTTTTTAATTAGTCCTTAATATATGAAATAAGTATTTTTGCGGCTTCGGATGGGTCAGCCATAATTGTATCAGTCAAGTCAGTTTTTAGCTTATCTAACTCAGGGTTGAGTTTTGCTTCAAGTTGAGGTAATGCCTCAACTTCAAACTTGTCAATCAAGTTGTCAGTAATTGTTTGTTGCTGTTCATACATTTCGTCAAGTTCGTCTGAGTTGTCGATAGTTTTGCTGAACAATGAACGGAATACGAACAATGCTACTAATCCAAGTATCAAGATTACAAACATTGGAACAAGTTTGTTAACAACAATTTCTTGTGTTTGTGCTTTTTCAATGGCTTTTTGCTGTTCAGCATAAATAGCTTTGTTTTGGTCGTTAGCTGTGAACTCGAGGCTAGTAATGTTTACCATATCGCCTCTTTCTAAATCAGCTCCACTTGCTGTTATTACTAGTTTTTCAAGTTCTTCTTTTTCGTTTGTTGTTAATATTTTATTTACAGCAACAGCAATGGTCATTCTTTTCACTGTTCCAGGTGCATAAATAATTTGCTTAATTTCTTTTGATACACTGTAAGTAGCTGCTGTTTTTTGTTTTTGGTAGTTAAGGTTTTTTGATTGACCACCTTCTGTTGGTGGAGGTGGTGGATTGTTTGAACCTGTTAAAGCTCCATTGTTGTTTGGGTTAGGGTTGTCATAAACTTCTGTTTCTGTTTGTGAAGAAGTCATTACACCTTGCTGACTATCTCCTACTGGCAAATAACTTTCTATTGTTGCTCTTGTAGAGTTGAAGTCGATATCAGCACTAACCTGAACTGAGGCATTGTCAGGTCCCATTATTTTGTCTAAAACAGATTGTATTTTTTTTGCTGTTTGGTTTTCGTAATTGGTTTTGTAAGATTCAATATCGTTTGAGTTTTTTTCTAGTTCATCAGAAAGATTATTTCCAGACTGGTCTGTTATAAAAACTCTTTCTGGGGTAAGACGTGGTATTGCATATGCTACAAGGTTTTTTATTGCTTTTACTTGAGATGTTTTTAGTTTATATCCAGGTTCTAAAATTAGCATTACAGAAGCCGTTGGAGCTTCATCTCTTTCTGAAAATACTGAGCGTTCAGGGTCTGCAATTTGTACACGAGCCTTTCTTACTCCGCTCATTCTTTCAATTGAACGTGTAAGTTCACCTTGATATATTCTCTGTTTTGTAAGTTTATTTTTAAAGTCAGTTGAGCCTAATTGCATTTCATCAAGTAATTCAAATCCTGGGGATGAATCTTGGATTAGGTCATTTTCTGCAACAAATATTCTTAACTCGTCTTGCATTTCTTGAGGTACCATTACGGATTTTTTGTCAGCACTGAGCTTGAATGGGTAGCCACTTTTTTTCAAACTTTCTGATACTGCAGCAGCGTCTTGCTGTGACAAGTCTGAGTATAATACTGCCCAGTTTGGTTCTAGTGATTTCATTACAAAGTATGTTGAGATTATTAAAGTTATTACGCTTAGGGCTACTATTCCAAATTTTTGCCCGATATCTAAACCACTCCATAATTTTGCTAAATCGTCTAAAAATAGCTTAAAATAATTTGTTTCCAAAGTTTTCCTACCCTGTCTATTTATGATTTCGGATATAAAAGTCCGCTTATGTACTATTTACCTATATTAAGAATATAGTTCATTTTTTGTATCAGTTCAAATATGTTAAATTTAGTTAATTTAGGACTTTGCCTTTTGTCTTACCATTAAAATTTACATTTCTTAACTACTATCAATTTACATGAAAACATGTGCTATGACATGGTTTACATGGTGTAAAAAACTTGAAATCATGTCATAGTGTGTATTAGGAACACTAATAACTTGTAAAACAATTGCCTCAAAAGCCTTTTAGCGCTTGAAATATATCGTTACATTTCCTCATGATTGGCTTGTAAAAAGGGTTTTTGTCACTATAATAATAGAAAGAGTTACCAATACAGACTATTAAGGGCTTTATAGGGGTTTGAAACGGTAACGATGACCTTGGGGATGAATTTGGGAATGGGAGTTCCGAAGACGGGTCTTAAATTTGAAAATTCGGGAGGAAAATAAGTGCTTAGAAGCAGAGATATGGGTAGGGCTATAGCCGTAAGAAGATGGACTAATACAGCTTTGGAATGTTACAAAAGAGGTTGTGTATGTGAAGGTTGTTTTTATACAGATTTCTTTAATGGTACATCTCAAAAATGTCAAATGAAAGCGTCAGTTTTGGAGTTGGTTAGGGTTTTGGGTAAGCCTGACGTAGATATTCCACAAGTTTTGGCTGATTAATCATTTAAATAAACTAGAACTTTTCTTTTTGCATAAGTGATATAATATCTTTACTATCATATTAAGGAAGATAACTTATGCGTTACGATAATCCATCAACTAAAAATTTTGTAGGTGTGATGTTTACCTGTTGTGGCGTCTATGGACGCGTTTATAAAAACAAAGAGGGCACGGCTTATGTTGGCAGGTGTCCTAAGTGTTTAAAGTCAATTCGTCTTAAAATAGGCGATGGTGGTTGTGATGCTCGTTTTTTCTATGCTGGATAGTTAGGTGCTATGTTTATTTCTATGTAAGAAAAAATGGGCTGAAAAGGTATTGGATTTGAATAATATTTATTTGGAGTTTTGTATATGACTAACAACATTGTAGATTTGAGAAAAGAAAATGAACTTATTGATTTGTTTTGTACAATAGTTGAGATACCTTCTCCATCGGGTGAAGAAGATGCTGTATCTGAAAAGATTGTAGAAATTCTTGCACAAGCTGGTATTGATGCTAAAGAAGATGATTTCAAAAATGTTAGAGCGATAATTCCTGCAAATGACACTTCCAAAAGGCCGTTGGCGTTATCCGCGCATATGGATGTTGTTGGTGATGCTTCAGCAGTAAATATTCGTATTTCAGAAGATGGAAAATTTATTGAAACAGACAAGAAACGTCCTTTGGGAGCAGATGACAAAGTCGGTGTTTCTGCTGCGATGTATTTGGCTATGTATTTAGCAAAACATCCTGAGATAAAACATGGTGGTTTGGAATTGATTTTTACAAAAGATGAAGAGCAGAATATGACTGGTATTCATCATGTTGATTTTAGTAGTGTAAATTCTGAATATGTTATGGTGCTTGATGCAGATAGGTTGGGACAAATCCAAATTTCTGGTGCAAGTTACACAAATGGAACTTTAACTGTTGATGCTTTAAAAGGTGGGCATTCTGGTATTGATATTGGTGACAAAACTCGTTTGAATGCGGTGAAACTTATTGGTGAGTTGATAAGTGAAATTCCACAAGGTGCGTATAAAACTGACGAGTATGGTACAGTTACGTCTATAAATATTGGTTGTGTTATTGGTGGTGGTGTTGAGCCTACTATTCAAAAACTTGTTCAGAAAGGTGTTGAGTATGATAGCTATATTGAACATGTTGCTAACAACTGTTTGACTAATATAATCAACACAAAAGCAATGGCTAAATATTCTATTAGAAGTTCTGAAGAAGACAATGAAAATCAACTAATTTCTGAAATAAAAGAGATAGTTGCTAGATTTAATACAAAGTATGATGGTTTGGCAAAGGCAGAATTTGTTGCGCAGTCAAAAATGAAAGCGTTTGAAAAGTCTGGAGATGAAACTATTCAAAATGTTTGTGTAGAAGCTTGTAACAATATTGGTATTAAAGGTGAAGTTTCATCTTTCCATGCAGGTGCTGAAACTCACATATATGCACACGAAAAGAATAAACATGGGCAAGTGTTTAAGCCATATTTGATTGGTTTGGCTAATATTTACAACATGCATTCAAGTAATGAAATGGTTGAAATAGACTCGTTCTTAAAAGGTTATGAGTTTTTGAAGGAAAGTTTCTTGATTTATAATAAATAGTATCGAGAAGAAACTGATTTTTTGTATTTTTTAATACGTTGTAAATCAAATGATAACAGTTTTTTGGAGCTTTCAGTCTAAAATGTATATTGTCCGAGAAAAATTCGTGATAAGAAGAACTCTGTTCAAAAGTTGCCTGTGGCAAGTTTTGAATAGAGGTAGACAAAGCAAAAACGAAGTTTTTGTGTGTCGTATAAAATATATGTGAACGAATTTTGGGAGTGGCGTTTTGAAAAGGTGAGTAATTGCTGGCTGCGTTGAGCCGGCAGCAATTGCGATACTAGATTAGATAAAAATGTCGACTTTTTATAGTCGACATTTTTTGTGGTTATTTCATCAAGTTCAAACCATTAAATATTGCTTTAACATTGGCTTTGAGCGTACTCTTATCTTTTCCTCGTGCGATAACAGTTCTACCGTCAAGACTTTCAAAATGAATTACGGTCATAGCTTCTGCACCTGAACCAAAGATTGCACCATCAATTGCACATTGTTCGTAGTCTACCAGTTTTTGTGGGTAGCCGGCGTTTTTCAATGCACCTAAGCAAGCATCGAGTGGGCCGTTACCCTCTGCATTCATATCGAAAAATTCTGTTTTGTGGAAGAATTTTAGGTTGAAAACGTTTTCAGAAAGTTTTTCAAACGCAACAAGTCTAAAGTCACCTTTAACATTGAATACTTCGTTGAAATAAATATCAATAATATTTCTTGTTGGTAATTCACCTGCTTTTTCAGCGGCTTCTTTGACGGTTGGCGTAATTCTAACTGCTTCTTGGATTGTAATTGGGTAGCCTGCGTCTTTGATAATTTCAAACACGGCAGTTTTACCTGATTGACTAGTAAATCCAATTTTTTCGTCATCTTTTCTACCGATAAGCGTTGGGTGAATTGGTCGATAAGCACCTTTTTGCATATCTTTTGTTTTTACGGCGCCGTCTTGGTGAATACCACTGCGATGTGCAAGTGCTTCAGGTCCTATTAGTGGAGCTTTTTCAGGAACAGGGGTTTTTGACATTTCTGAGATAACAAGTGCCATTTCATATATTTCCCCCAAATTTAGTGGTACATCAACATTACTATTGTGTAGTGCAATAGCAACTTCGTACATGTTTGTATTTCCTGCTCTTTCACCCAATCCATTTAGGCAACATTCGAGTTGAGTTGCACCTGCAAAATAGCTTTCTACAGTAGCTGCAGTCGCCATTCCAAGGTCGTTGTGGCAGTGTACTGCTATCATAATATCTTTTGGTAGTGCAGTGTAAACTTTTTCTACCATATCTACGAATGTTTTTATACGCGTGCGTTCAACTGTGTTTGGCAAATTAATTACTGTTGCACCAGCCTTTACAACGTCTTGAAGTGTATCTATTACATAATCGAGGTTTTCTGTGCAGTCTCCAAAGTGTTCAATGGAGAATTGAACTTCTCCATTTGGGTTAATTTTTTTTATTTCAGAGTGTGCAAATGAAACAGCCTCTATTGCTGTTTTTCTGACTTCTTCAGGAGATTTGTTAAGCACATATTTCATATTAAAAGGGCTCATTGCAATAAAGGTGTGCAATCTTGGTTTTGCGCAGGATTTTATTGCTTGAACAGCGGTAGAAATGTCTTTTTCGACTGCTCTTGCAAGTCCACTGATAACTATGTTCTGGGGTGCTATTTCTGCCAATCGTGTTACAGCTTCAAAGTCCATTTGGGATGCTGCGGGGAAACCTGCTTCAATGGCTTGCACACCGAAGTTTACAAGTCTGTTGAAGATGAACTCTTTTTCTTTTAAATTCCAAGGCTTTTTAAGTGACTGGTTTCCGTCACGCAATGTTATGTCATAAAAGAAAGGTTGTCTTGTTGTCATTTTTTACCCCAATTTTTTTTATTACTCTGATAATTAT
>JAZSES010000082.1:0-2829 GCA_045531805.1 Candidatus Limenecus sp.
CAATGTATATACATACACAGGGAATGTGTCTATATCATTTACTGAAGGTGAGCCTTATGTTAAGGTTCAGGATTATAATTATGTAAATGGTGATAATGTATATGTTTATGTACCAAAGGGTACAGTTTCGTATGAAGATAGTGTGAATATTAGATAAAAGGAGAGTGTTTGTATGCTGAAATTTGGTTGGTACATGCTAATTGTAATTGTATTATTGTTTGTGAGTTTATATGTGTCAAATTTACATACAAAAATTTCAGAAAAAGATGCAAAAAAACATATTTTGATAAAACAAGCAAAAGTTGCAATTCGGGTGGTGTTTCCGTCTTATATTATAATAGCTGGTATAGCTACGTTATACGGTCTTGTATTTATGCAGCCAACTGGCGAATTGTATAATGTAAAAGTTGTGGAAGTATTAGAAGGCAATATTGAAATCCAGGATTTGATTCAATCAGATGAGCATGTTGGAAATGAGATACATATTGTAGCATCCGATGGTTATCGTAGTGTAATCACAACACCAACTACGAATATTCGGATAGAGTGTGAGTTAGAAGATGCGTCTATGTGTGAAATTGTAAACGCAACATCACAGAGAAAATGTACGTTATTTTATACGGAATATATTGATACTTATTATGTGATTAAGTAGTGAGGTGTTATGATGAATTTGTGGGATAATATGAAGATAAAAATGAGAGAACGTAAGGACATCAAGGCTGTTCGTAAAAATGTAGATGCATTAAAGGATGTTCAGAATCAAACAGATAAAGTAATATTCGAAGCGTTTGATGCTCATGGACCTGTTATTGTAAAACATATTCGGAACTTGACTCCAGATTTGTATCAAAGATTGGAATCATATCGAAATATGTTGTTGGATTACAGTAATGTATTATCGGCAATTCCAGAAGAAAAACTTACACAGGAAATTTGTATTGAAGGTGTAAAGCATTCAATTCTTCTTCTTGATGATGTACCAAAGAAGTATCAAACATATGACTTATATTTGGAATATGTTAGACATTTATGTGTATGCTTAGATGATGTTCCTGCTGAATTTATTGATACTAAATTGTGTGAAGTTGCTGTAGCAGCTAATTTTGAAAATATAAAATTTGTACCAGCAGAGTGTCAAACAGAAGCTATGTATGAAGAAGCGTTTAAACAAAATGAGGAGTGGATTCGTCGTGGTGGACAAGGTTTTAATTTGTTACAATATATGTATCATCAGACAGAAGCAATTTGTTTACGAGGTGTAAAACAAAAGGGTTTATCATTGAAAGATGCAAAGTATCAGAATGACGAAATTTGTTTAGCTGCAGTAAGACAAAATGGTTTAGCTTTGGAGTTTGTTGAGAATCAAACAAAGGAAATCTGTTTTGAAGCTGTGGATAATAATCGTAAAGCTTTGATGCATATTAGAGACAAAGAGTTAGCACAGTTGACAGCATTGTATGCTAATAGCAGCGTTAAAACAATGGAGATGTGATAAATGAGTAAGGTGTTAGTAGATTTCGATGCAGTTGGGTTTCGAAAGAAGTTAAATGAGTATAAAGAATCGGCAGAGAAACTCTGTATTAAACAGAATGATGTTAAGATTTCAAAAGATGACAAAATTGCTTATTTGAATAAACAAATGTCAATTGCTAGTTGTACATCTTTAAGTTTGGCGTTTGATATTGTTTTGGAATTGATGGAACAATATACTACATATGAAGATGCAAAACAAATTCAAAATTAAGAATTGAAAAGGTGGGTTATATATGAGTGCAGGTTGTGCAGCGATAGCAGCTGCTTGTGCGGCAAGTGCGGCAAATCAGAATGCTAAAAATAACGATGAAAAAAGACGTAGACAACGTGAAGAGAAAGAACGACGTCGATATCAGGAGTTAGATTCAGTAACGAATATTATGTTTTTACCAAACAAGCCTCTGCGTTGTTATGCTGAGCTTTCGAATAAGTGTGTTATAACTGAAGATGAAAAGCAGAAATTGAATACATATTTCCAGACTGAACAGGATTGGGATAATGATTATTGGAAAGATAGAGCAAGAGTTGATATGTATTTGTTAGCGTTGATTCGCAATATGAGTATTGACGTAGCTGATGAATATGTACGAATTTATGATTTGTTCGGTAAGTATATCAGTGTGTCAGAGTTTGAAACTATTAAAACTTATGTGGATGACATGGAGTTTAAGATTTTTGATGCTAAGCCTGGAAATTTAGAATATGGTATTTTGAAAGGCTATATTGATTAAAAAAGGTGTAATTATGGATGAACGTGGATTGTTTGAAAAATTTAACGATATGATGTCAAGTGGTGATGATAAAGCATTATTTACATTTATGGCTGTTGGTTTTGTGACACTTGTTGTTGTAGGTTCTGTAATAGCAGGTGTGTATATGTTAGTTCAATTATATTGATATGATAAAGAAGAATGAAATGTGTATCTTGATTTGTAAAATATAATTAAAAGGGGTTAGTTCACATGAGTAAGTTGTCAAAGACTATTATTAAAACAATGTGGCTTATCACAGTGTTAGTTGTTTCGGCGTTTGTGATTTCGATAAATGTATCAACTGTAGTAACAACATGGAAATGGTTTTCAGTTGTAGCAATTTGTTGCTGTGTTTCTTTTTATGGAACAATATTGTTGATTATTATTGATTCAATCCGTAATAACAGGAAAGATAATAAAGATGAGAATACAAAATAATGATAATTTGGAAATACATAGTGTGAGGTAACAGGTATGAATGATGTGAATGGAAGACAGGTGATTGAGAAACCAATGACTCGACAGAAATATTATACTAACA
>JAZSES010000097.1:0-4441 GCA_045531805.1 Candidatus Limenecus sp.
ATGTGTTGTGTGTTTCTTATGACTATGACATATAAGATGATGAAATCTCAGACATTTAAGACCAAATCAAAAGCTACAATTGGTGCTTTTATTTTTATGATGGTTTGTATCATAGGTAATATTGTTTGGTATTTTGTAAATCAACCAGCAAAACCTGTATTGACAGTAGCTAAGTTTGGTTTTGTTGTATATGTCATTATGATTTTATACACAGCAGTAGAAAAAATAGTTGCTAATATGGTTAGGGCTAGAGAGAGTAATAAGGTATATGATATTGCATATACAGATGCTTTGACTAGAGTTAGTAATCGTTATGCTTTTGACCGTGATGTAAATACTGTTAATTTAGAGTATATTTGTTTGATTTCATGTGATGTTAATAATCTGAAGTATTATAATGATACTTTAGGTCATGCTGTGGGTGATGAATTATTAAAAGCATCGGTTAAATTATTGCAAAATGTGTATGGTAATTCTGTTTATAGAACAGGTGGCGATGAATTTATAATTTTAGCAGCTATGATGTCTAATGATGAATTGAAGTACAAGCATGATAAATTTGTCAAAGATATGAGAGCTTATAATGCTCGTCATGGTGATAAGTTGATTGTAGAAGTAGCTATTGGTTATTCAAAGTATCAGGATGGTGATACGACTTATGAGGACATTTTAAGACGTGCAGATAAGAACATGTATGCTGATAAGAAATTATTGAAGAGTCAGAGTGTAATCAAATATGAAAGATAATAAAAAAGCCTTGGAAGCTGTTAAGCAACCAAGGCATTTCTTTTATATTTTACCAATGATGATGTTAATAATGTCATTGAATGCTGTGAATATCATAAGTCCGATTAAACAACAGAATCCAATACCATTGATTACGGCTTCAACTTTGGCTGGCATTTGTTTATTAAATGCGCCTTCTATCCATGTAATAAGAGCTCTACCACCATCTAATGCTGGGAATGGCATTAAATTCATGATACCGAGGTTGATGGATAAGAAAATTACAAGTGTCATTAGTGTTTCTGCTACAGTTGTATTTTCACTGGTTTCGGCTGTTTCTAATGTGTCATTCATAACAGCAGTGGTACCTATAATACCTGTCATATCAGTTAATTTGACACCACCAGATGTTAGCATATGAATACCATCAATTGTTGTTCTGAGCCAATACATTGTGTTGTTTGCTGCATATTTGATAATATCAAAACCGTGTTTTTGTTCTTTTTCTGTTGTCATTGATATACCTATAAGATGTGTTTCAGGGTCAGGTACAACTTTTGTTACAAATTCAGAGCCATCAGCTTTTTCTACAGTGAGGATATAACCATCGTTTGTACGGTCTTTATAACAAGTGATATACATATGATAGTCATAATATGTTGTGACTTTTCTGTTATCAACTTGGATAATGGTATCTCCGACTTCAAGACCAGCTTCAACAGCAGGAACATCAGGTCCCAGGAATTCAAGAATGGATGGTTTTACTTCGGCGCCGTAAATTACAACTGATAAAATAGATATCACAAAACCAATAGCAATGTTGGTAAATGGTCCAGCTAGGAGCACTAATAATTGCTGCCATTTTGGTTTTGATTTGTAATGACGGTCAGAAGTCCAGTCAGTTTTAAAATCAGGTTCCTTACGTTTTGATTTAGTACGTTCTTTTCGTTCTTCTGTGCCTTTGTCATCTGTTTCAGGTGCATTTTCACCTACCATAGCACAGTAGCCACCTATAGGAAATAATCGGAGAGAGTATACTGTTTCACCGATTCTTTTATGTATAATAGCTGGTCCCATACCTATTGCAAATTCTATAACACCTATTTTGAAAAATTTAGCTACTATGAAATGACCAAATTCATGAGCAGCAACTACAAGTCCTAGTACAAGGATTGCAAGTAAAGCATACATATAGAGTTCACCTTTCTTTCTGTAAATTTGGTTATTGTTTTGCATATCTATTGTACACTATTTTTATTGATTTGTCATTGAAAAATGAGAGATATTTTTATAAATTCTTGACATTTTCCATATATGGTCGTATTATAATTATAGAGTTATAGTGCTCGATAATAGTAAAAATTAGAACAAAATAGGAGGTTTTATTATGGCTAAGACATTAAATTCAGCACCAACGGCAGGGTCTACATATGCAGGTAGAAGTGAAGTTAAATCTACAGCTAATCATAAGGCTATGAATGACGAACAGATGCAGTTTGAAAATGAAAAACAGAAAAAGTCATTAGAGCAAATGGAAGTGGAAACATTTGAGCAAAGTGGTGAACAATCGGAATCATTGTTAGAAATGCAAGAGCGTTTACGTTTGGAACGAGAATTAGAAGCTGAGCAGGAGACAGAATTACAAAGGGATAAAGAATTAGAAGTTCCAGTAGAAGGTCAAGATGTTCAGTTGGAATCTAAGCAGCCAGAATATGATGTAACATCTAAATCTAAATCATTGGTTCATGGTAATTCTGATAAAGAAAAAGAAGAAGTAGTAGAGCCAGATTTGGAAGCAATAGGTGCAATGGATGAAGCTGATAAGGATACTGATAAGAAAGATAAAAGTCTTGAGTTGTCAGGTGAACCTCAGGTGGAGCCTCAATCTACTGTTAATGTAACATCACGTCAGGTTTCTGTAACTGATTATTCTAAGTATAATCAAGCTATAGAAGAACAGTATTTTGCTGGTCAGGATTATAATGAGAGTTTAGGTAAAGCTGCCAGCACAGTATTTGCTGAGATGGAATGTGATGCTATGAAAAAAGATAATGAAGTAGTTGTTGAATCAACAACTCAGACGGTTAATGTCAAACCAGATGATTCTCAGCAAGGTAAAGAAGTTGAAGGTAATCAGGCTACAACAGAAACAGCAGGTCAAATCGAGGCTGAAAATAAAGAAGCTGAAACACATGACCAACCTCAAGCACAACGTCAGTCTGAAAAAATGTCGGTTGAATCTGAAGTTAAAACAGCACAACCTAAGAATACAATGTCGAGGGAAGAAATGATGGCAAAGTATGCGTATGTTGGTGAAAATTATGAAAAGCAAAATGCGTCATATGAAAGAGCTCAGAATGCTGATTATCCAGCACGAATGCCATCATTAGATGGTCCTCGTATGAAAATGCATTAAGTATGTATTGAAATATAATGCAAAATTCGGTCAAAAATCTATTGAGTAATTTTTAATTTTGATGTATAATTGTCTCATAAATGAGGAAAAGAGGTTTGTTTATGAGCAATCGAAATAGAAAAAAAGTAAGAACACCTAGAGATATTGACCGTGAATTTAAAGTAATTAACGGGTATACAGGTGAAACAACCATAAAGACCGTGAAAGCATTAGATAAAGATGTACAAGCAGAGCTTGGTTCTGATATGGATGATGCTTTAGATTATGCTGAAGCTGTTGCTTCATCTTCAAATTATGGTGTGGAACCTGTTCCTGTTGATTCTAAATTCGATAGGGTTCTTAATTATAGCATTTTCACATTGTTAATTTTTATGAGTCCTATATTGGGTGGTGTGTTTTCATGGTTTATGAGATATCGAGCTGTAAAGAAAGATGAGTTTGTTAATACATATAGACCGATGAAAGTGATTGGAACTATTGTTACAATTTTGTATCTAGGTCTTATAGCATTTCTTGGTTATTTAAAATTCAATGGTATTATTGAATGGGATTTATAAGGAGTTGTTGTAAAATATGAATATGCGATATAAACCTAAGAAACAAATAGTGTTTCATGAGTGTTCACAGGATGAATTTTTGGAAATGTTAAGACCATTAGGTGTAGCGTCTGAAAATTATGATTCACCATTAAAACCTCCATGTGGCACAATATTTGTTGGAACTGATATAGCGGCAGATTCCTGGATAAGGTCTCGTCGCTGTTTTTACGGTTGGAATATTATATTAGTTGGGATTCCAAGTGATAGAATTAAATTTAAGTAAAGGATGGTAAGTTTATATGGGTAGACATGGTGGTGGCTCTAGCGGCGGTGGTAGCAGAGGTCGTTCTGGCGGTGGTTCTCGTGGTGGTGGTAGTAGTACGAGAACATCATCCAGACCTTTTAGGGGTTGTTATAATCGTTCTTATTATAGAAATGGTGTGTATCATTCATTTTATACCTCTGATGCAAATTATGGTACGAAAAAAGGTTGGAATATTGGTAATATTATATCGTTAATATTTATTACTATACATATGTGTATTATGGTAGGAGCCTTTGGTGCTTCTATAATTTCTGTTGGTTCTAAAGTAAATGGTGATGAGAATTTTATTCAGATAGAAGACACTGTTAATATGTTATCGGATGATAATGAACAACAGGTATTGAAATTGTTTCATAAAGTATATGATAAATCAGGAATGCCTATAATGCTTTATATTGATTCTTTTGAATATCGTAGACATTATGATAATATTGA
>JAZSES010000025.1:0-2281 GCA_045531805.1 Candidatus Limenecus sp.
TGACCTTTTCGGGAGGTGATACACCTAAAACGAGCGATTATCGGAAGCTATCACCAAGTTTCGACTAAGTATTTGCAGAGTTATGTAAATGAATGTTGCTTCCGACAGAACAACCGTGGTGACAACGCTTTTGATAAGTTGTTGTTGCAAAGCGTTCTGGCGGCATAAACTTTACAGGGTAAAACTATGCAAGGTTATAATATTTAAACTGAAAATGGAGGATTGTATGAATTATCTTGATGGAAAAAAATGTTTGGACGAAATTTTGAATGCCGTAACACCAGAAGATGAAAAAATGTTTTTCTTAAACATTGAGTATCTCAAAAACTATAATGGTGCAATAATAGGGCATGTTCATAATGACGGGTTCGGAAACATTTTTGATGTTTTTCTTACTAAGAACATTGGTAGCCTTGATGACTTATACACATGGAACAGCTTTGAAGAAGCAAAGAAGAAATTGGAAGGACAAGAAAATCCATCATCAAAATGCTTTTCATTAAAAGAGGGGTTAAGAATCGGGTTTGAACACGAAATGGTTCTTAGCGACTGCTACCCAGATACCGTCTTTGAGCCAAAATGGGTTAGCCTATACAATGAATGGGTCGTGCAGAAAAACGAGTATAAACGCCGTTTTATGACAGAAAAAGACTTGAAACAACGTTCAGATTTTTTTCTGAGTATTGCAAATGGTATTCAATCTGCTATTGAAAAACACAAAGTTTAAGTAACACGACCTGACCTTTTCGGAAGGTGATACAACACACATTATGACAACAAATAACATCTTCACATATACAGATAGTACCAATTTATTTCAATTAGATATAGCAGCAAGAAGCCTATTAGCAGAGGTTCTCAAGTTGTCAGAGTCTATCTCTTGGAAAAGATTTTGCAATTTGAGCGAATTAAAAAGCTTAAAAGAAGCTGAAAAAATGTACATCACAAACTACGAGGCTTTGCATCAAAACGGTTTAGCATACTAGTTGATGAGATAAAAACAGCTATAAATATGTATCTAGGTATTTTAAGAGATATATTACAGCACGATAGAAAGCTGCAAACGATTCTTTTAACCAAAGGAATAAATTATATCGAAAAGTATCAATTAGAGGACTTAATCTAAAAAGCTCTTCACAATTATGGAACTTCTTATAAAACGACCTGACCTTTTCGGGAGGTGATACAACATTATTTTTGAAAATATTTGGTTAAAAAATGCTATAATATAAACGAGGTGAAGTATTATGGATAAATTAACAGAGCAATATTTTAGAGCTGCAATTTCAAAGATAAAAGAAAAACTTGAAGAAAAAAGAATTTATGAAAAAGAGTGCCTTCAAGAAATGTCCAGATTGGCAGCAAAGAAAAGTGGACTTCCTGTAGATTTATATATAGATGATTCTAAATCATACATCAGAAGCGGACATGCAAAAAGAATAAAGTTTCAAGCAAATTCAGATGATTCAAGAACTGAAAGTTTTTCTTCAATGACTTTTGATGGGAAGGTTGTGCCAGAAACATTTCCCAAAAAACACTCGATAAAAAGCAAAGAAATAGAAGAGATTTCTATTTTTGTAAAAAACAATGTTTTTGCATTAGAAAAGATTGCTGATAAAGAAATTGATTTTCAAGATTTTATGAATGTTATGATTAAGAAAACTGAATCTGCCACTGCAGATGAAATCTCCAAGCAAAAAGAGCAGGTAATCGAAATTATTGAAAAGTCCTAAAAGTCCGAAAGGGGATAATTCCGATAATTATTATGAAAAAGAGTATTTTGACTAAAGGCTCTCTGATAGAGTATCAAAGTCTTGAAGAAGATTCTACAGAAGACTCTAAAAAGAACCTTCTATAAAACGACCTCCCGTTTTCGGGAGGTGATACAACCTAATATAATAATGGAAAAAATATGGAAAAATATAACGAAATATTTCAACAAATTTATGACAAAACCTTAGAAGAAATGGCTATCTGTCGTCCAAATAAAACAGGACTTCCTATGAATATATGGATAGATGAAACAAGTGCTTATTTGAATGGTGGACATGCAAAAGGAATTAAGTTCCAGATAAACAAAAATCCACTGTTTCAAACTAGTAATACTTGCCCTATGCTCTTGGATGGAACTATACCAGAAAAAGTATTCAATGTGATAAAGAATACTAAGGAGTATAAACTTACTGCAGATGATATTGAAATGGTAAGTAATTTTGTGAAGAACAATTCATACGCATTAAGTTTAATTGCTGACCAAAAAGTTTGGATAGATGACTTTTGG
>JAZSES010000032.1:0-2303 GCA_045531805.1 Candidatus Limenecus sp.
GCGTGAGATTGGTACTGATTCTAAGAGTTTTGCTTCAGCATTAAGAGCTGCTTTACGTGAAGACCCTGATGTTATTCTTGTCGGAGAGATGCGTGATTATGAAACAATTTCAACAGCAATAACAGCAGCTGAAACAGGACATTTAGTGTTTAGTACATTACATACAATTGGTGCAGGAGCCACAGTTGACCGTATTCTTGATACATATCCTGCATCACAGCAGAAGCAAGCAAGGTCACAGTTAGCTTCTGTATTGGAAGGTGTTGTATCACAGCAGTTAATTCCTCAGCGTAATGCAAGTTCTCGTGTTGCTGCTTTTGAGGTTATGCTTGGTTCAACAGCTATCAAGAATAATATTCGTGAGGGTCATATTGAGCAGATAGCGTCTACAATTCAGAGTTCTCGTAAGGACGGTATGATATTGTTAGATGATTACTTGAAAGACCTTTTGGAGCGCGGTGTTATTACAGAAGAACAGGCAATTTCGTTTTCTGTAAATCCTAAGATGTTAAAGTCTCAAAATTTATCGAGTAGACCTACAGGTGGTTTGGTTACTGGAAATCCTCTTGCAAGGAGGACATAATATATGGCTTTATATGAGTACAAATTAGTAGGACCCGATGGTAAAGTCAAAAAAGGTAGATTGGAAGCACCTAATGCTGATAGAGTACGAAGTATCGTACAGGAACCTGGTAGCTATGTGACTGATGTCAAAGAAGCTGGTTCCATGCAGCGTGATATAGATTTGAAGAAGGTAAAAGCAAAAGATTTAGCTATCTTTTGTGAACAGACAACATCTATATTGAGAGCAGGTGTTCCAATTACTGAAGCTATTGATATGACAGCTAAAACAACTCAGAATTCGAAACTTCGAAAAACGTTGAAATTAGTGTTATCAAGAGTAGTACAAGGTATTTCATTATCGGGTGCATTAGGTGAATATCCTGACATATTTCCTCTGGTTATGATTCAGATGATTAAAGCTGGTGAAGAATCAGGTCGTCAGGTAGAAGTTTTTGAACGTCTTGCTGTTCAGTTTAAGAAGCAAGAAGCTACTAGAAATCAGATTAAGAAAGCGTTAGCTTATCCTAAGATGATTTTCACAGTAGTCATATTAGCTTTGTGTGTTGTATGTGGTTATGTAGTACCTATGTTTGTTGATATTTTCGACGATATGGGTACTGATATACCATGGTCCACAAAGATTTTCATGGCTCTGAGTGACTTAATTACACAAAAGTGGTGGTTACTCTTAATCATAGTAGTTGTTCTTTTTGTATCATGGACATGTTTTAAGCATACGGAAGTAGGCGAAAAATTCATTGACACGTTTAAGCGTAAGGTTCCGTTATTTAAGAATCTTACCATAAAATCGGCGGCTGCCGATTTTGCTCGCACCTTAACAACATTATTATCATCAGGTATGGACTATCCAAGAGCTTTGGAAATTGCAGCTGAAACTATGACAAGTTTGGCATATAAGGATGCAGTATTTCAGATTCATGATGATATATTGAATGGTGCTACATTAACATCTGCTGTTGTTAAAACAGGCATGTTTCCTGAATTATTGACCAGTTTGATGAACATTGGTGAGAATACAGGTGATATACCTAAAATGTTGTCAAATGCAGCAGATTATTTTGAAGACGAAGTACAAACTGCAACTTTGCAGTTGACATCTGCGATAAATCCTATTATTATTATATTCATGGGTGTCTTCGTCGGTTTACTTGTTTATTCAATCTATTCCCCTATGTTTTCTATGTACAGTGGCATTGGTTGATGGCACCTGTAAGTACATAACCCAAGTACATAGTAGAAGAGTAGATTTAATAAAGAAAATGTCATAGTTACAAAACAAACAAGGAGGAAAAAGAACATGACAAAGTTAGTATCAAAGTGTAAGGAGCGTCTTGCTAACGCTCGCAAGAACAACAAGGGTTTTACCCTCGTTGAGTTAATCGTAGTTATCGTAATCTTGGCTATCCTTATCGGTGTAACCATCGGCGGCGTAATGCAGTATGTTGGTCAGTCTCGTGAGAACACTGACATTAACAACGCATCTTCAATGCAGTCTGTACTCTCTACAATCGGTGTAGATGAGGATGTTTACAAGATGATTGGTAAGGATTCTTCTAAGCCTACTTTCACTCTTGAGTGGACAGAAGCAGCTACTGATATTCCTGATAAGGATATTACTGTGAACGGTAAGACTCTTGCTCTTGATGAAATGCTTGAAGGTCTCGTTGAACTTCCTAAGTCTCAGACTGGTGAAGGTTTCCGTATGATTATTTCATCTG
>JAZSES010000041.1:0-3312 GCA_045531805.1 Candidatus Limenecus sp.
TGCTTCCTGTGTTTCAGGCTCCTTAGTTACAGGTGCCTTTGTTTCTTCAACTGCTACAACACCTTCGTTAGCAGCCTGTGTTGCTTTCTTTCTTCCAGCCATAATGCATTACCTCCTATGATTCCATATGAAAAATTATTGTTATCCGATATTTGGCAATCCACATACGTGGACTAACCTCATCGGCTAATACCATATTACTACCATATATGGATTCTGTCAACTACTAATTTTGAAAAAATTACAAATTTTTATTTTGAAAACAATAAAGCCTACCGATGTTACCACCGATAGGCTTTATTTTAACTCTTAACCTTCCATACGACGAGCCATTTCTTCTTCGAATCTACCTCTAGCAAAATTATGCCAATTAGGTAATTCAGCCAAGAACTGATAGAACTCATCAGTAACTTCCCAGGATGCAAATTCTTGCTTATCCTTTTCAGATAACTGATTATCAGAATATACGTTACTTGATGGGTCACTTGCAGCATTTGCTAACGCATCCACATCAGCTGTAGAAACTTTTCTGATATAAATAGCAGCACCATCGCGTGAACATAAACAACCATTTGCAAATAAGCACATAGGGTCTCTGTTCATATCACCCATGATATTCTTATATACAGCTACGATATCCTGGTCAAGCATATGAGTTGCAACACCTGTACGATTTACTAAGTCAGACTTAGAAATTGTACCATGAGCATAAATCTTCTCATCATTCTTGCTTCTCTCAGCTCCTACTTCTTCTACAGCCTGGATTACTTCATTGTTTGCTTCAGGTACAAACCAATCTGAATCATCATTGAAGAAATCGTCGTCCATATCATCGAAATCAGGACCTTCCTCTACATGATTCTTTTCACGCTCAATCTGAGTGTTAATCATGTCCATAATATCGCCTGCATAAACGTCCATATCAAGTCTATGGATATCATCATCGTCATAATCAAAGCTTGACTTATAAGAATCAGTTGCAAGACCAACTCTAATAGCCTGTTCCATTCTTACTTTCAGTAATTCATCGAAATCAGGCTGATTCTTTTTAAGGTCAAAGTCAATAGCTGATGACAATGTAGGTATGGTCTGAAGTGTATACTCCTTACCAGAAACCTTAATTGTGTTGGAGAATAATCTCCAAGACATCGGAAGAATTGTTTCATTCTTATTCCAAATAGGTGAATCACCTGCACGGAATACGATACTGTTACGCTCAGCAATGAACGCCATATCGTTGTAAGAAATAACAGGTACTTCCTTTGTCTGCATCATGTAAGATGCTTTACCTTCATTGGCAAGAACCAGTTTCTCCATATCACGGGTTACTGTCTTCTGGTCAATGTAGGATTTATGTGTTGTACCAGACATCTTCTGCAATGTTTCAAGCATACTATCGTCTGTTGATTTTAAGAATACGATATTTGATGTATTACCTTGGACAATCTTATCAACGGAGTCACCGTACACATCCTTCAACTGCTGGAGTGTCTGTAAGATAAGCGTAAATTGCTGTTCCTGACCTAAGCCGATGGAAAGCATAGTTTCGAAACCTGAAATACCATGACCTTCAGATTGTAAGTTACCTAACTCATCCAACATAAATCTGGTTTTATAAAGAGGTTTCTGATTTTCCTTTGTCATATATGACTGGTCAAAGTTCAAGTCAACCAGCTGCTTAATAAGAATTAAGATAAGTTTCGCATATTTCCGTTATTGTTATCGTTAGGCTTTTTATCCTAACTTCTACACCATTACAATGTAGCCCAGCGTACCTTTTTACCACAGATTCTGCATCTGTGCCATCCGATAGTGGAGCCTCTTGGACGGATTATATTCTATGGTATCTCAACCATAGTTTCACCATCTACGCGTTGCGGTTGACTATACTTTTAAATATAGCCTTAACTCTCTGATTATGGCATGACCCACGTTCCAGCTTCTTTCTCCACTAATTATCAGTGACATACTTGATGGCTTCGTCACTGACGACTCTTTATTTTGTTATAATAAACCTTGAGATTGCAACCAATCTCTTGCATCAGATAAATCATTTTTCCAAAAAACAAGATAATTCAAATTGTTATCCATCGCTGTTTGACGTTTTAGAACATCTCTTTGAGTCCAAACTTCTATAGCTTTATGATAATACTTTGACCCTTTCTTTTTAGAATTTTCTATCCACGTATTTAATTTTTCAATATCAAGATAATTATTTTCATCAAACCAATGACCGCCATGCGTCCAAGATGCATTTAATTCAATAAACAAATCTAATGGTTTAATATAAAAATCACAATTAAAATTATAACGTTCATCACAATATTGTGATATTACATTATTTTCACCAAATACATCTTTCAATAAAGCAAATAATGTTAATTCTGGTTTTGAACTATTAAATGTCCCATTTTTACGTTTTGTTTCACACGCTTTTTTCTGATAAATATCAACCTTTGATTTAAAAGTATCAGATTCAACAAATGTATATGAACCATATTTTTCAAACATTGATTCACGAATTTGTTTACGACGGTTTTCTGAATTTATATTATCACGAGCTTTTTCTCGTCCTTCCTCAGTTTGCATATAATGGTCTACACCATACTTACGTTGATATCCATCAACTATTTTCTGCTTTATATCTTCGGAATTCATTATTTCACTTAATTTTTGCCGTCCAATCTCACTTTTAGACCATATATCAGAACCATAACGTTCTTGACATGTTTCAATCATTTTTCTTGAAACATCATCAGATGTTATTACATCGTGTAATCTCTTCCTGCCCTCAACCGATTCAGCCCACGTATTTGAACCATAACGTTCTTGACATGTTGCTATCTTTTTATTTTTAACACTATTACGATGAGCAACATTATTAGCACCTGTTCTTTTCAATCCTCCAATTATAGCACTACACTTAGGACAACTTTGACCACATATGATATGTGCATTCGGTGTTTGAAAAAAACTACCATGGTCAGGACAAATAATTTCTACTTTTTTCTTTGAATTTTCATAGCACACTTTAGAATAATCATACTTGTCACCATGTATTTGATGTGCTCTTTCCAAAAAAGAATCAAGTCCAATTTTAGTATTTTCACGACCACATTTTTTACAACCTTGTCCAGCTAAATGCTTATTTGGAGTTTGTTCAAATACACCATGTATGGGACACATAATTCTAACTTTAATACTTGTTTTCTGATATTCAACTAATGAATAATCATATTTATCATTATGAACTTCCTTTGCTTTATTTATAAAATCATCTTGATTTGTAATACGCATTATGATTTATCTCCT
>JAZSES010000177.1:0-3054 GCA_045531805.1 Candidatus Limenecus sp.
GGTTATGATATGAATTAAAAAAATAGACCTTGGTCCTGAGTAATCAGAATCAAGGTCTTTTCTTTTATTCCATTGTTTTAGGATTGATGATTCTCCAATACCAGTTGCAATTGGTGTTTACTCTTGCTTCTTCTTTACCAAGATAAGCATCTGTCAGTTCAACACCTGCTTCTACTGCAGCTTTGTATTTTTCATCCACTAAGGATAATACTGTGTTTTTCATTATTTCATATGCTTCATCATAGGTTTTATGTTTTGTAACATGTATTCTACCTTTGATGTTTGAAATGTTTGTTAAATCTGTTGTTCGTATGAGCAGCACTGGACCTGTCTCTACCTGTTTGAGTGTTGATGTCATATCGTCATATGGTGTGAAATCAAATGGAAATGATTTGTCTTTTAGACGATTTTCAATTTCTTCGTCAGAACGACTGTAAATATCTTTAATCCATTCAATCATAGCATGATATACTGTGAAATCTTCTTTGAACTCATCTTCTACCCAACAAACAAATTCACCGAATACTCCGTTTAGTTTGTAGGTGAGATAAATATCAGAATTATCAATGATTACGATATTTCTTTTTTTGTCATTATGTTTAGCTTCTTCAAATGAAGTACAAATAAGATTACTAAATTTTGTGCTTTGCACTAATTTTGTAATATCTTTTGAAGCGTTGAGTTCTTCTTTGTATTCTTTCACAGTTGTTTTGTAATGACATCTACTGCAAATAAATTGGTCACAAGATTTTGGTTTACCTGAACGAGTACAGTAGCTTTCGTAAGAATCATGACCAAAGATATCATGGTCTGTGTATTTATTCTGTTCAAAAATACAAGAATCGTCGCTTTTATAGGCGTAGCCAGGATAAGCTTCAAGGTCCTCATTTGTGATAGGTCTTGATTCAATAATTGTTTTGACTTCTCTTTTCATAGGTTCGTCTCCTATTCATGCAATAAATCTGTAAGCTTATTTTCAAAGAACTCACAGGTATCTTCAGTGTCAGATTTGTTGTATTCTTCTGCCCAGGTGGACAGAATGTTGAGTAATTCTTCAGAATCATAAGCTTTCATTTCATTTGCAATTTCTTGTTCTTTTGAGGACAATGCGGAGCCAATTTTGATTCCCCAGAGCACGGCAAATTGTACAATAATATCATTCATAATCAGGTTGTTTGTACCCCCTTTGTATTTGTTTTTGGGTAAAATCTTTTCGAGTTTCATTACATAATTGGTAACTCTTTTGTGTAAATAGTGAATCTATAAAACTCACCACTTCATCAAAGGTGACATAGTTACCATCAAACCATTCTGTTCCGTCGATACGATGTTTATCAAATTTTCGATGAGCTATTCCCTCCAATGTGTACAAATATGTAACATCACTTACTGCAATTTTAGTGATATGATTACCACCAGAGTTGCTACCAGACAATGATTTTAATCGTTGTTGGATGTTACTTGTTTTACCGATTTTGATGTTACCTTGGGGGCTATTTTCAAGCACATAGATGTAAAGTTGACCATCAGATACAGCAGGAATATTGACATCTTGTATTTTATCATATTGTTTCATTGATAAAACCTCCTTTGTTACAAAAAAGTGGGGGCTGTAATGAGTATTCTCATTAGAGTTGCCCCCACCTGGGTGTCATATTTATGCTGTACCGTTGTAGATAAACTTAGCACGAGGCTGTAACTTAAATAAGTTAGCCTTATGTCGAGCATCAATGTAAGCCTGAACAATAGAGTCGCTGCACACACCAGTACGGATATAGTGGTCCAAGACCTCGTATGTGAATCCGAAGTTATCTTCATCTGTCTTGCCACATAAGCCATCTGCAGGCGTCTTATCGACAAGATAATCAGGTAAGCCAAGATAATGTCCAATAGCAATTACTTCTGTAGCTGTAAGGTCAGCCAGAGGTGCAAAATCACCTTCTCCATCACCACCGATGGTGAAGTAACCAAGATAGTCTTCGGAAAAATTACAAGTGTTTATCATTCTACCATTTTCGCCGCGGCAGATAGAGCGAATCATATCTGTACGAATCATAGGTGGTAAGTTTTCGATAACAGACTGTGTAATCATTGTACCACTCTCTCGTAGAGTTTCGATTTGAGCATCAAAAGACTTTTTAATGTTTACACATCTGTGAGGAATGTTTAAAAACTTACAGATGGCATAAGCATCATTGATATCAGATTGTTCTCCATTAGGAAGAAGAACACCTAATACTCTGTTTTTACCTAAAGCTTTTGCACATAATGCTGCTACAATGGTACTGTCTTTTCCACCAGAAATTCCAAGAACGGCTTTGGATTCCTTTCCGTTCTGGTCAAACCAATCACGGATGCATTGAATGAGGTCATTTGTGACCTTTTCTACATCAAATTTGTAGTAAATGTTTGGCATTATTATCATCTCCTTTTAGTGCCAGTAGTTTTCCATGTATTCATAATCATCGAATACTGTATGAATAGCGTCATCTTCAGACACATGGTTATCATCTTTTAAACCGAGGACTCTTTGAGCTACGGTCTTTAAGTCCTGGTCTGAATTGAATTCTTTGTTAAGACCATTTTCTTCAATGACGTCTGTTAAACGTTCCATTGTGCAATGAAGACGGTAGAATTCGTATACTTGCGACTGTTCGTTAGGTGTAAGCGTAACGGTTGTTCCGTTTGATAGTTCTAAAGCCATTAAACTCATGTTATCTCTCCTTTTAGAATGAAATGACTAACTCTTCAGCATCACCATAGAAATCAATTCTTGCTGAATTGGATGGTATGTTGAGAAGTTCTTTTGGTATTTTTGTTTTGATTTCATCAATCATTTGATATGCTTCTTTATCATTAACACTATCATAAATAAGAGTGTAAATGAGGTTATCAGTTATGACTGTTAAAATTCGTAATTTTGTCTTAGCTGTTTTATCCAATATAGCTTTAAACCATTCATCAAATGTATTATAAGCTAGTAAATCAGTTAAAACATTTTTTGAATTTGATGTTGGTGTTATATTGATTTGCATAAATATTACCTCTTATTTT
>JAZSES010000136.1:0-3301 GCA_045531805.1 Candidatus Limenecus sp.
GAGTTCGAATAAATACAAAAAAAAGAGCCCTAAGGCTCTTATCTTTAAATGGAGCGAGACTGCGAGAGCAAAGCGATTGCATGCGGCTTGTCCGCATTATGCTCCACGAGCCTCGTTGCTTAGTTAAAAAAAAACACCCTAATGGGTGTTATCTTTTTAAATGGAGCGAGAGACGAGGCTCGAACTCGCGACCCCTTCCTTGGCAAGGAAGTGTTCTACCACTGAACTACTCTCGCATTCGGTAATTTTAATTATACATGGCAAATTTTATTTTTCAACTACTTTCTTTTTGAATTTACAAAACTTATTTCATCGGCCCTATTTACAAGACTTCCAGACAGTTTTTTTCTTAATATTTCATCCAACATTTTGCCAATTTCTTTGCCATCAACAATCCCCATGCTCTTCAAATCATCTCCCGACAACTCTACTCTAATTTTTGAAAGTTTTTCTATAAATAGCAAAGCTTCTTTTCTTTGCGTCAAAAGATAATAAATCAAAACAGACTCAAGAGATTTTTTTTCAAAGAACTTATAGACATCATAATTTGAATTAATAATTCCCAACTCAGAGGACAATAAATTATCCCTATCAACAAAAATTTTCTTTTCCTGTCTAGTAAAACAAAATGCTTCTATCAGTTCTTTGTCAGTAAGAATTGTTCCCAAATAAACGAGCCAAGGTTTTTCTGGATGTTTCAAATCAATTAGAGATTTTATTTCAGAACCGTTCAAATCAGATTTTTGAGCATACAAAAGTTTATAGATTTCTGTACCCAAAAATTTGTCATACACATCAGCTTTGTTTAAAGAAAAAGCCTGATTTAATTCTGCTTTGACACGAGTCCAAGAGATATCTCTGTTTAGACAATTATTTTGATAATCTTCTTGCAGTTTTTTTGTTTTGTCATCTCTTCTAAAATTGAAACGAGATGCAAATTTTAAACCACGAATAATTCTAGATGGATCTTCAACAAAACTATTGTCATGTAGAACTTTGAGTTTTTTATCTTTTAAATCTTTAACCCCACCAACATAATCTATAACAGAGCCAAAAGTCTCATCATTCAGTGAAATAGCCAAAGCATTTACAGTAAAATCTCGACGCAATACATCTTCTTCTAGCTTGCACCCTACTTTCACAACTACAGGCAAATGACCGCGTCTAGGATAAAACTCTTGTCTTGTTGATGCAAAATCTATTTCCGTTCCATTAGCAAAGACTGTTTTTACGGTTTTTAAATTGTCCTGAACTTGAACAATTCGACACAATCCCTTTTCGACAAGTTTATGACAAAATTCAATTGCGTTACCTTCAACAGTAATATCGACATCAAAAATTTCTTTTTTTAGAAATAAATCACGAACAACACCACCAATTAGATATATAGAAAAACCAAACTCTTTGGCAACTTTAGAACAATCAGAAAGAATCCCCTGTATCTCTGATGAAAGTTGTTTTTGCATTTCATTACTCAAATTTATCAAATTTGTCGGCATAGCTTTTCTTTATTTATTTATTTTTCACATAAACATTGCCGAACAATTTTACAAATGTTCCGCTATTTTTTTCTAATTCTTTTACTTTTTGAATTAAAGCTCGATTATCAGCAATTAACTCATCAATTTTTTCCAATAAAATTTGGTTATCTTTTTTATACTCACCCAGCTGAACTGCATCTTCAATCAAATCAGTTTTTTTAATAAACTCAGATACATCACAAGTAATTTTTCTTGCAATCGATTCAGCTAAAACAGTCAATGTTTGATTTGAGATATCCAAAGTAACATTTTTGAGTTCATTCTCAACTTCTTTATTTACCTCATTAATTATAGATAGAGGAAGAGAGTTTTCAGAAATTTCATTTTCTATTGCAACAGAAAAAGCTTCTGTCTGTTCAGAACTCTCACATTGTTGTTCTTGCTCAACAACTATTTCTTCAATATTTTCTTCTTCTTCAACAATTTCTTCTTGAACAATGTCTTCTACAACAGGTTCAACGACATCTGGGCACTCTTGAAATTCAACAGACATTTCAACAGGTTTTATTTCGTCTTTGTCTATAATGTTAATTTCGCATTTTGGTTGTTTTTGCAATATGCCATTTCTAATTTTTTCAATAGCCATATCATCGAAAAACTCAATACCTTGAGCATCTTCATAAATTGGTTCTATTTTCCAATTTTTTATAAAAGCTTCAAGCAAAAAATTGTCGATAAAAATATCTTCATTATTCAAAGTATCGATAATTTGCTGTTTACTGTACATTATTGCCCCTCTTACGTTAATGACATAATAATATATTTTTATTAAAAAAGAAACACATTGTAACAACGAGGAAACTTTTTCTTCATATCATCGTCATAAAAAATAAAAGTTAATTACCCCCCCAAAAAAAACAATGAATAGTTAGAGGAATAAAGAAGAGATGAGGAATTTGGCACATGAGATTGTGCTTGAAAATTTTAACTTGGAAGAAAAAGAAACAACAAGCACAATTGAAAACATAGAAAATGAAAACACAATAGAAGAGGTGAGCAACGAAAATATAGAAACATTTAATACCATTGTCAAAAAAAATGATATTTTACAAAACTATCTAAAAGATATAGGAAGAATAAAATTGCTCAAAACTTCAGAAGAAAAAGAACTTGGAAAAAAAATAAAAGAAGGAAAAAACAATACGGCAGAAATTGCAAAGAAAAAACTTGTACAAGCAAATCTTAGACTTGTTGTAAGTATTGCAAAAAAATATATTGGACAAGGTGTACTTTTTATGGACTTAGTACAAGAAGGGTCAATTGGTCTAATGAAAGCAGCTGAAAAATTTGATTACACCAAAGGCTTTAAATTTAGCACATATGCAACTTGGTGGATAAAACAAGCAATAGTAAGAGCTATCTCAAATCATTCAAGAACAATCCGTATACCTGTACATATGACAGACAAAATTAGACTGTATAAAAAAGTAATTTTAGAACTATCAAACGAACTTGGTAGAGAACCAACAAGTAGAGAAATAGAAATCAGATTGGGTTTATCTGGTAAAAAACTTGAAAATATAAAAAATGCAATTTTTAAAGACCCAATTAGTCTTGATACTCCAATAGCAGACGACCTTGTTTTGGAAGATTATGTAGCTGACGATAGTTATAAATCTCCAGATAAAAAAACACAAAATTATTTCTTATACAAAGATGTAATGACCATGCTCAACATATTAAACCAAAGAGAAAGAACAATATTAATAAATCGTTTTGGACTAAATGGAAAAAGAAAAAAAACACTTGAAGAAATAGGA
>JAZSES010000059.1:0-9450 GCA_045531805.1 Candidatus Limenecus sp.
CTATATTTACCCCTATCTGCCCCTAGTTTTAGTTTTTACCTTCATATTCTTTAACTCCATAGAAGTTATAAAGAATCCTTGCCCTAATTCTTCTGTAAAAATCTTAATCCCCATAGTGTACCAAGTTTGCGGTGTTGAGATTTCTACAACGGTCTTTTTGTACGTATTTTCAGGTGAGTATTTTGCTGTACCAAATTTAGTTCGAGGGTCTGTGCTTGTGCCGTCTTCGTTTGCATAAATACCTGTGCTAATTCTTTCAAGGATTACTCTTTTAGGGTTTTTAGCCTTGTTATTTATGGTTAGCTGCACATAGAACTTGTTTACAAAGTTTGAGTTAAGCGTAATAAGTAGCGGTGTTTTTTGCTTCTTTAAGTTAGTATTAGAAGCTACGTTTATAAACGTAGTTTGATAAACGCAAGGATAATAAGCGCCATTAAAGTCTTCGTTTACGTTTTCAACATAAACAACGCCGTTTTCTGCTGCTGTAAAGATAGAGTTATCAATCAAACATACGCTATTGATAGCTTGTTCTTTACGTGTAACCCATTCTTGTTGAACATAGTCAAATATAACCACTTGGTCATTGATTAAGCACCAAACCTCGTTGCGGTTGTCATAAATGCAACTATACATCTTAAAGCGTTTTACTTCTTTAAAGAATGATTGTATTTCTTTTGCTACTGGCCCAGTAGGTCTTATTTGACCTGTTGTATCAGTTGCTTGTAAGTAGTAAACATTCTTTTGCCTGTCATCATAAAAGAATAAGTATAAATCGTGTTTAGTAATTGATTCATAGCTATAGCACCCAATACCAGCGCTTGTCTTCATTACAGAGCTTGTATCGTTAGGTGAAGCGGTCAACAATGTACAGTCATCTTGTGTAAAAATGTATAAACCACCAGTAAACCCATAAACTGCTGTAACTTTTTTAGAAAATCTAATATACCAAGCATCTGCTTTATCTTGTGGGTCATCATTCCAAGTGTAAACATCGTTTTGATGTGAAGCGTTTACGCCGTATTGCGAAGCTACTACAAGGAAGCCATTCCATTCAGTCATTGAGAGCCAATTGAGCGCCTTTCCTTCGTAATCTTCTGCGTTAATGGTAGCAACATACCCTTGTGGGAATTCAACTGGGTTGTGACCTTCTATAACGCTTGTATATGCTTCATCAGAAGTAAAAGCGACTGTTTTAACTTCTTCTCCGTTAGTAAATACAAACACATCAAAGGCAGTAGAAGACATTGTTATCCCGTTACATTCACCAGTTTTAGTCAAATCATCAACAAGTACTTCCACATTTTCTGCTAGGTTTACAAAGAAAAGTGTACCTTTTGTATCATTTTCACCATAAATTAGCGTATAATTTACGCCGTCTTGATTGCTCTTGAATACTCCTAACGTTTTGTAGCCTAAAGGCAACGCATAAGCTACAGCGTTACCATTCATTGACTTAATACCGGTATTGTTTCCAATTTCTGTCTGTACCAGTTCAACGTTTTGGCATTGTATTGCTGATATTTGTCCACCAGAGTTAATACCGTTAAATTCTCTTATTCCTTTGAATTGGTCGTATATTAAAGGCTCGATTGCGTATGACATTACCACACCACCCTATTTTCTTGTCTTTTAGGCTTGCAAGCCTTTAAGAAGTTTCTCCAATACTCATTGAACTCATTGATTGCAGGTCTAAAGTTCTCGTCCTGTTCATCTTTCATATTTGTTATAATTGTTCGCATTACAAGACAATCCATAAACAAATGAGCTAAGTTATCAGGCAAATTGATGTAATCGCTTGCGTTCTCGAACTCATATTTTTTAATTTTGCCGTTCATATCTATAACTGGTTGATATTGGTTATAGACAATATTATAATTGTACACCCCATCAGGTATTGGATATAATCGTATTTTGACCTTTGGATTGTTATACTCTACCCAATACCCAACTGGAGTACCAACCAACTCTTTATCGTATTCAGATGCATCACCGATATACTCTAATTCGCTCAAAGTATTAGCATCATAGATTTTAGTAATCTGACCTTCTACCATTGTGTAAACTTCTGCACCGTTTACAGTTTCAATAGCCTTTTCTTTACCTCTAAAAGGAAAATCCTTAAGGTTTAGCAAGTATCTAAGCGCTTTGTTTAACTCTGTGCGTGCTTGCAATGAGTCTTCTGAAGAATAGACCATATCATCAGCGTTAAACCCTGACCAAGCACTTGCGCCTAATTCTGTTAATAATCTTTGAGCTGTAATCATTTTTTACACTTCACTTTCTAGTCTGTTGTTTTACTTCCCGACTTAGAAGAAGGTTATAACACCTCTATTTTGTAAGTTTCTTCGTTATCTTTGTTTTTCATAACTACTTTTTTTGCGCCTTCTTTAAGCTGCCTTCTAACTTCGTAGTCCATACCTAAGATTGCGCCTATTTGGATACCATTTAAGGTGTATGCTCTGTTTCTTTTTAAGTTTGTTACCTTGTAAAGTCTTTCAAGTGCTGTATAGTCAATTACTTTTACTTCCTTAACTTCTTCTTCAGCACCTAAAAACAATTCCTCATCTGTAGGTTTAATAACCTCTATAACTGTTTTTTCTTCTACTTGTTTTATTTTCTTTTTTGTTGCCATTTTGTACTCCTTTTTTATAAGAAGCGGTGCGGTTTACCGCCCCGCTTTATACTTTTGCTTACGCTAAAGTTACTTCCATACCTGCAAGTGCTTTTTCTTGGATTACATCTCCACCGAATAAGTAAAGTGCAGAGTATTTAGTAGCAAAGCGGTTTTCTGCTCTACTTACTTGAGTTTTTGAGATTTGGTCAACGTATGCAAACGCTTCAGTTGTACCAGCAATAATTTTTCTAGTATCAGCTTGAGGGTCTGAATTGTTAGAAACCTTAATATCAAAACCTGCAAGTTGTGCTACTGTACCTTTACGAGTTGTAGCATCGCCTTCAGTAGTAGCTTTGGTTGTTTGAGGTGCTTCAAGGATTACACCCATTAAATCAGGGTCTAAAACAATCCAAGGATTTTTACCGTCAAAACCTTTACCGTTAGCTGTGATAGCGCCAACCCAGTGTAAGCGAGCCATTAAACGAGTTAATACGTTATAAGCGTTATCTTTTGTGAAAGCGCCAGTTGTTAACAAGTTATCACCGTGAATACCATCCCAAATCTTAGTAGCAATGAATGTATCTTTTGCAAGAGTGTTTTCAAGTTGACCTCTTTTAACATACATTTCACCAAGACCTTTGATATCTGATTGTTTGACATCAATATCTTCAAGTTGGAATGCGTAGTATTTTTGTTGGTCTAATACTACTTCAATTTTGTTACCATCTGGATCTTCAAACACCATATCTTGACCTTTTACATAGTCTTTAAGTGTTACATCACCTGCTTGGTAAATTACAACTCTATCGCCGTGGTTTCTTAATTCTTTTTCGTATTTGTGGTTTACAAGGTCATACCATACTGAAAGTGGTTCAAAGTTTCTTCTCATCAATTGAGAAAACACAGGATTGGTATATAAACCTTGAATTACTGTATCTGTTACTGCTTCTGCCATTTTTTAAATCTCCTATTTTATTCTTGATGTGAACTTATCCCCGTATTTGCTGTAGAGTTTATCGAACTCTTCAGGTGCCATTTTATAAACTTCTGCCTCTGTGTAACTGTCTTTAAGACCGTCAGGGTTCGAAGTTGTAACAGCGCTGCCATCAATTACGGATTTTTGCTTAGTTTCCTCAATGACTTTTGCAGCTTCGTACTCCTTGATAGCCGATTCTTTTGCGCCATCAACAATACTTGTGTACAGATTTACAAAGTTTTGCATATCCTCTACTGAATTTATCGCTCCTGCATCACACATAGCCTTTAGAGCGTTAGCTTTAGCTTGGTTTGTTGCACTATCAGCTAAGAACTCGTTAAACTGTTCCTTGATTTGGTTGGCAAGGTTTTTGTCGAACTCCTCACGTTCTAACTGCCTTTTTCGTGCTATTTCGCCTTGTAGCTTTGCGCTAAGCTGTGTTTTTGCGTTTGCAACGTTCTCAACAAAATCAAGAGGGAAAAGCTTTTTAGCTTCGTTAAAGTAAGCCACTTGCCCTGTTCTAAGATATTCGCCAAGATAAGCTCTAGCGTTCTCGTAGTTTTCAGGTGCAACAAGATTAAGATAGTTTGCATACCATTCAAGCTCGGTAGCTTGTAGCTTCTCGTGAGCTTCTTGGTCTTCTACTGTTCTGAACCCGTGATTGTTAGCTTCCTTGATGCGTGCTTCTAAAGCTTCTCGTTCTGCTTTTTGTTGTTTTTCAAGTAGTTCTTTGTACTTTTGTTCATACTCGTTGGGTTGCCCTAATTTGCTTTCTAACTCTTTGTAGCCTTTTTCAAGTGCTTCTATTGAGTTGTACTTGCCTGCATAAACTGTTTGAGGCTCTTTTACCTCATCTGTCACTTCTGCTTGGACTTCAGCTGCTTCTCCTGTAGCTTCCGGCTCTACTGTTGGGGTTTCTACTTCTGTAGGCTCAACAATTGCGGAGGTCTCGTCTACCACAGTTTCCACAGGTGTTGAAATTTCTGCTTCTGCTGTCATTGAATACTCCTTTTACTTTTTCTCTACCAAACTTGGAATATCCTTAATCGCTTGAATGCATAGCAAAAACCCGCTTATATCAGCGCTACTAATTCTCTTGCCGACATCTGCAGTTGCTTTATCGTGCAAGTATTTCAATAACAAATCCCCAAGCGAGGTGTTTACTAATTCGTTTCTAAGTCTTAAAAGATATTCTCTGTCCATATTTGGAGTATGACAGTTTTGAAATCGGGCAGTTTTAGTCTTCTAAGCCTAAATATTTAAGTAAATAACTCTTAGGATAATTTTTTTCTTTTTGGGCTTCTTGATATGCAAAATTCATAATGTCATCAAAACTAGCATTTGGATTTTGCAAAGTGTAATTAATGCCCAAATCATTGTTATAAAAATCTATATTTGTATCATTAACAACATTTTTAGAAACTCCAGAAAAAGGATGTTTAATAGAATCTTTGGCTATATCTCCAACCTCTTTGACATAACCAAAAGATCTAGTTACATTAGGAGAATTATATTTAGCTAATGTTGCCAATCCTGTAATATGCCTCATTGTATTTTTTATTCTTAAATCTTCTGGTGAATCAGTTAAATTTATATTTTGTCTTTTATAAAATTCTTCTAATCTCTTATTTGTGTCATACCAAACCTTTAAAGGCGTTTCGTTAAATTTAAATGATATTTTTTCATCCCAAAAATTCATCTTGTTTTATCCTTAATTCAGTGTTATAATACAGGTATGAATATTCTTAAAAAAATACTATTAATACCTTTTATTTTAGGCGGAGCTTATGCTTGCTTATGGCTCATTATGTTGGGACTTTTTATAATAGTTGACTAACTCCCATAGCTTGCGCTTCTAATTCATCCCTAGCATTATCCCTTAGCTGTTGCATTTGTACTTGTTTTTGCGCTTGCGCTTGCATTTCTGCTTGTTGCTGTTGCATTTGTTGCTGTTGTACCATTTGTTGTAAATACTGTTGTAATTGGTTAATAACTTGCGCTTGCATTTCTTGCGGTATTTGTTTTAATTGGTCACTAAACTGTTGAGCTGGTGTAGCTTCTTTGAAGTATTTATCTGTGTTGTCATAACCAATTGTTTCAGCTACATCGATAAACCCTTCTTTAAGCTCTAATTGAGAACGTAATTCAGCATCTTGCGCTGCTCTCGTTAATAATTCGAGTAATTCCATAGCTTTAGCTTTCCTGTCGTGTAATGCGTTTCTATCCTCATAGATATAGTTATATTGCGCTTGTCTTATTTCGTTGGTAATTCTGTATTCAATATCCTTACCTTTTTCTTTTAAGAATACAAAGTCTACACCGTCAACAAACATAGCTAATAATTCGGCAGTTTTTTCAACAATAGGGATAGTAAAATCTTGATAGAATACATCAAGTATCTTACCAACTTGTGAACTTGAACCCTTATCTGCCAATGAAAGCTCTGTCGCTGTGCGTTTTTGGTTTTCGATATTGCCTAACATAACATCGGACACATTGGAAGTATCGGCTATTTGCCTATCTAATAAAGCTAATAACTCTGCGATACCGTTTGTGTTAATTTGTACAGGTATTGGCTGTTTTTGACTCATATTCTCTTTGAATGTAATAACTTTACCAGGATAATATTCAATATCACCGTCAGCATCTGTGTTATCTTCATCAAACATATCTTCAGGTGCTAATAAAACAGGGTTAATAGTTAGTTTTTGCGCATCAAACGCTTGGTTTGTAAGTTCCTCTTCTTCCTTGCACATATCAAGTACTGATTTAAGTAAAGAAATCCCCCGTTTTGTTAGTGGATCATATTCAAGCGCGCAAAATACAAACGGATTAATATACATCGGGTTTTTTTCAAACCTAATTAAGTATTTTCCTGCAAGAACTTCGGCAATATAGTTTTTATAAATCTTACCGTCTATCTTAAAATCTCCGTGCGCATACAATACAGCCCACATATCGCCATATTTCTCATCATTTCTCAACTCTGCAACGTCTTTATTGTCAGTTGTTTTATCGTCTTTGTCTTCCACAAGCTCATCAATCCACTCATTTTTGAACTCGTAAACCTTGTTCTCCTTGACTTCATCAAGAGTTTTAAACCTTTTATATATTTTGATACAACTATCCCAACTATCATTATCAAATAGCTTAAATTTTGAATGGTCAAATACAAACATAAACGGCGATATTGTTTCAACTCTCGCGTTTTCATATAACGGGATTTCTACGTCTTTTAAAGGTGCTGATAATATTCCTGCGCCGTTAGTACGAGCGATAAGGTTTTGTAACAAAAACCCTACATCTTTGCGCTGACGCTTAACTATCTTTTTCTTTTGCACCCAATCTACTTTGGCTATCATTTCCCCTATATCTAGCAGAGAATCTACAGCAATATCATATTGCTTGTTTATCTTCATTTTATTAAAAGAATCAACAATTGCAGCTTTTTGTGTCTTGGCGTTCTTTTCTGTTTCTTCGTTTGTTCCACGAACATCAAACATCTGCTCAGAACTTGGGTAAACCTCGCGCCATAACATTGATTTAATAGCTTTTTTAATGTTATAAGGCTTGTTTAGGTGAATGTTAGCTTTCCACTTGTTACTTTTTTCTTCACCTTTTCTTCTGTCTTGGTCAAGATAAACTTCTTTCATAATCTCTTTTGCAGTTGTGATTTGTGAAGCTCTGTCCTCATCCCATTTAGTAAAATTAGAAGCTAACCTTTTAGCGAACTTCTCTTTTTGCTCATCTGTAAGCTCTTTTAAGTCATTGACTACTTCTGTTTTAATTTCCATTTTTTATACTCCAAAATAGGTGCCAAAATACAACCTAAATTTTGTACTGTAATTTAGGCTATATCTATATTTTAGACTTTTTTACATTCGGCGATTTTTCAAACCTAATCGGAAAATAAAACTCTACTAAATAACTTGCAGCATCAAACGGATGCTCTAAAAACTTCAATGAGTTATCGCTCTTAATTTGTGCATAACTTGGTACATCTACAATATCTGTACCGACCTTGTATTTTAGATTATAAATGTTATTCAATAACTGCTTACACTTCTTATCAACGTACAATCTGCGCTCACCCTTACTGTTGCATATCATAGCATTAAACGCAGCAATTCTTTGTTTTATTGGTGGGTTGTATGGGCGTAAATCAAACTTAATTTTGTTATTAGGATAATGCCTTTTTAAAGCGTTTTTAATGATAATATAATTACTCATTTCGCTTTGTGTGCTTCTGTTATCTCCTGAAGCGTCACCGTTAATTATAATATCCCCTTTATGGTCTGGGTATTTTTCGATAAATGCATTGATTGTGCGCTCTGTTGAACTATTCTCAAGCACTAATTCATCAAAGTAAAATACTTTTGTATCTGTTTTATGCGCTAAAATACAACTCATCGGGTCAACGTTAAAGTCAAATGTAAGGTGTACAGGTTTTTCTTTTCTGTATGTAATCTCTTTGATATTTTCTTGATTAAACCCTTTAACAACAAGCCCACTTGCATAATCCCCGAACTCGCCGAGTACGTTTATTTTGTAATACTCCTCGTCAAAACTCTCTTTCATAGACTCTACATAGTGAGCGGGTAAGAAAATATTGTTAGTAGTAGGCGCAATGATTAAGCGATAGTTTTCTTTTGCTTCTTCAACAAATCTGCGCCATATCCAACCTTTATCAGGTTGCGGGTTTGTGTGACCAAATAATCTATACCTAAAATCGACCCAATTTTTACCTCTGTATGTATTTCTCAAACGGCCTAAAAGCTGTTTAAAAGAAGAATCGCTGATTTGCGAAGCTTCCTCTACTTCAGCCCAATGCAGGTTTAAAGATTTAAACTTCTCGGGATCTTCAAGAGCTGCAAAAAGTATCTCCGAACCATTAGAAAACCGTATAATCTTATCTACTTTGTTATATGTGTAATCTGTACCATAGATAAAACCCATATTGTCTAAATGCTCTAAATAACTTACAAGCGTAGTTTTGCGCACAAGTTCATATTCTTTTGCCCCAACTAATCCACGACATCCTGGGTACTTCATAGCTAATAGAATGCCAAGCAAAGAACCGCACCAAGTCTTACCAGAACCATAACCACCTTGATATATTGCGACATCAAGCGTGTTTTTATGCGGGATATTTAAAAACTCTTGTTGTGCTTGGAGCAGTTGTAAGTCCATTAAATTTTAACCCCGTTAATGTTTATCACAGGCAACTCTCTTTTTTGTTTGTTGTCTTTTTCATAGAACCCGTTATGTTTAGCAAGCATATCAAGCGCTTGGTTTGCGCCTCTGCTGTCGAACTTCCACACCCCCTTACCGTCCTCTTCTGCTTGCACCATACATTTTTCTTCATAATCAAAAATCATAACTGGTTCAGCTTGCATACAACGATTCTTGACCTCTATTAAATCTCTTAAAAGGTCATCTTGGGTATATTGCAATCTTTCTGAGCGTTTTTGTTGAAGTTCCCTAATGTAATTTTGAATGTCAACATTTGTCAACAATCTATTACCAATACTTCTTGCTGTTTTTTCGCTATAACCAGCTCTAATTGCTGCTTGCGTAGCGTTTAAATCAATAATGTATTCTTCACAAAATTGTTTTTGTTTTGGAGTTAAATCTTCTTTCACCATAAATATCTCCGTTTCTTAATTATTTGGTTTTCAGCACAAAATAATAACAAATCTCTGTCTGTCTTTTGCTCTAAACTTTTAATTAATTCTTGCTCATGTTTTGCTTCGGCTATTATCATATCTGTTAATATTTTAGTCTGTAATATTTGTAGTCTCACATCTTGTATAAATCTCCTACGATGTTTTCTATCTTCTTTATATAAAAATTTAATTAT
>JAZSES010000390.1:0-28655 GCA_045531805.1 Candidatus Limenecus sp.
TTTAAAAATATCTGCAATTCTATTACATTTAATTAAAGCGCATTCATTTAATCTCTGACACGGCACTGCATCTAATTTACAAATAAATACGCCGCCAACATTAATTGATTGACCACAAATATTTGGATTTTTTGATTGTAAAATTTCAATGTCATCTGAAATTTTAATGATTGGCTCATTCATATTCAGAGACCTCTTTTTCTGCCTTATATGTAACTACTACAGCAGGCCAATCTGACGGATCAGCGTAATATTTATCCCTACCATTTATTGACAGAATAAAAGGGCCACCATCTTTAAATGATATTGCGCCGTTAACCTTGGCTGCAAAATTTTCTGCAGATTTTATTGCTTCTTGTTTATGATATGACGATCCATTTATATCATCATATCTAAATTGCTTATTGAACTCCGCCATGATATTTTCTCCTTTAAATATTAACTAATATTATTTTTAGACAAATCAATTTTTATCTGATAAATTACTTAATTGAGTTGAGCTTAATTCGACAACTTTATCGCTGTATTCATACATACCCGAATCAATCAATTCAATGACTTCGTCATCTGAAATTTGTGTGCAGTTAAACAGCAACGTGTGATTTCTTTCAGTACCCTCAATAGGATTGTTATCACTATCAGCTATTCTTGTCACAAAATCCATACGATGTAAATTATTTGGACTAAGTTTTGATTTAGTGCAATGCACATAAATCCTGGGACTTAAAATAAGTCCATCAGGCGCGGTTTGAGGTACCTCAATAAAATTGATTGACTTATATCCGCATTTATAACATTTGTTTAAAAATTCAATCATTCTTGAGGAATTAGTATCAGTTATTATAATTCCAAATTTATGCTCTATTGCGAAGTCTAAATGTTCATCCGCGGCAAACATAGAATATATTTCAACTGATTCGTTAGTGTTTTCTAACTGCATGTATCTAATAGGATATTTCATTGTATTTCATACTCCTTATTAGTCATCATATCAAAAGCATCTCCAATAAATGCTTTAAATTCAACTTTATCATCACGATATATTTTAACAATAGCATCTCCAGGTTTAATGATGTAAAAATTATTAGTTTCTTTTAGATTAAGCGCAAGTATCGGATTATAATTAGCATCTAAACCGCAAGTAAGACAATTGTCTTTAAATAATTTTTGAATCCAATCCGGATATTCTGATAAACATGTACCTATTTCACCAGTCTGGTCATTTTGAAATTGAGGCATTAAATTTAATTCAGCATTAGAATTTTTTAATTGTACAAAATGATCGAATTTTACATATTCACAATCGTGCCAACCGTCTCCAATCTTATAATGCACTTGACCTCGTGCCGAATCTAATTTCACCCTTGTTAAATTTTCCATAATTAATAACCTTCCTTCATTTAATTTACATTATTTATTATATCATAGTTATTTACAAATGTAAATAGTTTTTTCATAATTTTTAAAATTTCTTAAAAAAATAATGAGTCCCAATCATTTAGGACTCGTTATTTTAATTAGTTATCACATTTGGCATATTTACAATAACCGTTATTAATCATGTAACGGTGTATTTGACATAAATCCATATTATCAAATTCCTTAGATTTTAATTTATCAAGTAATATATTAGATATAAATTCAAAGTAGTCAATACAGTCTTGTTGCGATTTGCAAATAGCATTTGAAGCAACAGTTCTAAATTTAACATTATTACATTCATCTAAGTACATTAATTGAACCACAGCAATTATATCATCGTCTACCCAAGGCATCATTATAAATCGATGCCATTTTAATTTACCCTGTTTACTTATATAGCGCTCTGATAGCGGCTTTTTAAACCATTCATCGTGTGTTAACATTCATGTTCCTCCTAATAATATCGTGTTTCTAGATGTTTATATATCATATTAACGTTGTTTACAAAATCATTTACAGCTCGTCGTCTTTCACGTCGTTGTTTCTCCTCGTTTTGCATAAATTCAATACGTTCATCGTCAGTCATAGATGCTAATAATTTTTCACGTTCCTCGGACTCTCTTTGGCGCCTAAATTCATTACGACTCTTTTCTGATTTTTTCGACATACACTTCATATCGCAACTCACCTCTCGTAATAATTTATTAATCGTTAAATAACTCAGATAAAATTCTTGGCGTATATCGTCTAGAATTTATACTACTTATGCAATCTGCTAAGCCATCAGTATTAATTTGTTGAAAATAATTTTTAAAAACTGATAATTTATATGATGCATTTTTAATTGCACGACGCTTATTTAATAAGTCATGCGCCATCTTGTATGCTTTATATCCGTCAACTACACTAAGTTTATTAAACTCCATGTAATGAGCAATATCAGTTTTCATACAATCATATTTTGATATTAATGATTTAATGTCTGTCTCATAGTTTTCAATATTATTTGCTAACTCATATATTGCAATAAAGCCATCGAATAGTTGATTTATAGTTTGTATTAAACTATCTTCATTAACATCATGTGCATCAGCGGAGACTGCTGCTTCATTTTCATCTACAGATGATTTATTATTTATACTAGAAATCTCTTTTTCAGATACTATAACCGAATCGTTGTTTATTATTGGTTTAATGACATAATACTGTCTTTCACTCAATTTAAACTGATTTTGAATTATGCGTTTTGGAGTAGACTCTTGAAATTTAGTAGCCGAACTTTTACTACTAACGTGCACGAAATTACCATCTTTATCACGTTTTATATACTTTTTTCCTTTTTTATGATATATGTAGGCTTCCATAGATATTTACATCATTTCTTTACGTTATATTTAAGTTATTATCATTTTCATTCATTATTATAGTCTGACCTATTTCAAACGGTTTAATTTTAACACTGTAATCTGAATTACCGTCAATTAAAAATTTTGAAGGTATACCGCATGCAGAATATATTTTGTGATTAAACTTATCGATGTCATCTTCACTTAAACACGGTACATAATCATAATTATCAATTGTGTCAATATTAGGCATAGTATTAATAACATCATTAAACACTGATTCTATAATTGCTGAATATACATCAATATAGCTAACTTTACCGGCCAAAGTTTGAATGACTGATACGAATAATTTTATTAAATCTAGTTTAAATCCATAAGACATCAACAATTTAGTAAATCGTTTTTTAGTCATCCGGTTCAACCTCCTTAAACATCGACCAATCAACAGATGCTGACTCTAATCGGTAATGATCATCGTCTTCATCATCAGATTCAGTTATAGAATTTAAACCGGCACCTATAAAATCTTCTATATAATTTTGAGCTTCGTATTGGTCTTCAACGTCACGTATACGTAATTTAATTTTGATATCAACTGTGTAATCTTTTCGTTCTGATTCAAAATCTTCAGCACTGCATTCTTTTAACATTTCGTGTATCATACTAGATATATCACTCATATTTTAATTACCTCATTATTGTCTGTAAATTCATATCCATTAGAATCAAAATTTACACTTTGATATGGATATGATGTATCGCTGCGATATTTAGTGCCGCACTTAGGACAGGTATATTCATAACAAAAATGCGATGCACTAGTTTCAATACTTCGTTCAGATACTAATTTTCTATTATTTATATCAATTGAAATATTAGTGCTGCAATTATCGCAGTGCAGATGTATCATTTGCATATTAATTATTTTGTGTGCTTTAATCATATGTTATCACCTCTCACAAATTGCTTATGAATTTATATCGTGTGAATATATTTCTTGACACACTTTAATAATTTTATTTAATAGTTTAATGTTTTGATAATTAGATGCATATAAATGCATGTTTTTAAAATCAAAACTAATATCTAATTCAAAAAGATTAGAATAAATTATGATATCCTTTATATATGCATTATCAGGTATTTTAGTAACATACCAATAATTTCTATTATTATTAAAGTTATTGAGCATTAATTTACCTCTAAAATTTATTAGTCTCTGAATATTCTATTACTTTTTGTTTCCATTCGTCTGTGGGATAAAAATCTAAACTTACGTTTTCATTAAGTCTATCTTTAGGACAGCCTAATAAATAAAATGCTTCAAGCCAACTTTTTAACTCGCCAATATTATCGCCGCAATCACTACTGTCTAAGTGTTTGTGCGAGCGCCAATCGCAAGAATCGCAACTAATATAATAATTACCAATTCCCATTAAATATTCATCAAAATGTTGAACTAAATTATACTCTCCGCAATTCGGACAACGTAATTCATCTAAGTTAGTATTGGCTAATAGTTTACCAACTCCACTGGAAGTACGATAACCGCCATTTTCATAACTACCTCGAAACATATACTTTTTAGGAATTTGTTTATATGTACGATGTTTAACATCATAATTATATTTTGGTTTTTCAATGTTAGAAATCATTTCATTTGCTGCGCTAATAATTTTACTTGAATCATATGATGTTTTTGAATTAACATTATCATATGACATTATAGGAACGCTATCGCTATTATTAAATTTAGCAATATCTATTTTATATTTATTTGAGTCATAGTAATCGGTCATACTAACGGAAAATGAATAACCAAGACTATCCATCCAATTACTAAATAATTGAGAAAATATATCAGAATCAATATGCGGCGGGGTCTCTATCACGCCATTAATTTTAATTAAATTAGTACCGTCTAAAGGTAAAAATCTTACGCAGGTTTCAGGTTTTAAACTATAACAACCGTCGCTGCCATTTTGACATTTATCATGATATGCACAAATTTTAAATTTATTTTTATTAATAATAATACCTCCCATATTAAATACTAATTATTAAAATTCAACTAACTTGGTGTAAGCTATCTTTTTATTAAAATTACGTAATTCAGCATTATTTAATTTTTCACGCTTACGTTCAATAAATTGAATTAATTGAGTAGCGCGCTCTTTACTCATAGCGCACGGAACAACACTAACATCATAATCTTTCAATGGTTCATTTGCTGTTAGATAAATAAATCGCTTACGTTCATTCACAACATTACATTCAATTCCAAATCGATGCTCATTATCAATTGTTGACATATTAGTAACAACTCCTAATTATTATTTAGTTACAAGTGATATTTAATTCAGTATTTAAATCACTAAATAATTCATAATCGCAATATACGAAACAATTGCAGCATTTAGCATATGACATACCTGTGCAACGTTTATTATTGCTGTCTATAGCGTGATAGCATTTAGGATATAATATATTTCCATTAACTGAATTACTAGAATCATTCATATCCATATAAATTTATACGTTCACCGCAATATATGCAGTAATTTGCTCCTTCAGTTAATATTAATGGTCTATCGCAATGCTTACACTTTGGGACATTATTAATAAAATCAATCAAAGAAACATTATTAAAATTAGATTTAATATTAGGATTAGATACAAAATCATTCCAAGCGTCTATTGCGCCTATTTCAGTATCACTTTTAGGACCGCGTTGTCCGCATAGCTGACATACTACACTATATTGATATGCTAGCCCTGATGGTAAGGAAAGTTGTAAATAATCAACATGTAAATCAGTAGAACCACAATTACACGCATGTTTATCAGTAGGATTTAAATTTGTGTAATTATTTTCAGTAGATTTATTTGATGAATTACTGAGTAAGTCAATCATTGGCTGTATATAATCTTGCCACTGTCTAAAATTCGACCAATGTATAACATTATATCCTTCAATGCACTCATCAGCTGCAGAATCATCTGAATATACCCAAGTAGCTCTGCTTAACCACACGATAATAGAACGCCCGGCTTTAAATTGACTATCTTCTACTAAAATATTACATATTGAAAGTAAACTCTTGAACGGTAATTCATATGATACAGAGTATTTAATAATATCATTTAAATAATCAATAAATTGTTGCATCATCTCTGGATTATCAAATTTAATTATATAAAGACTTTTAATTTGATTATCATTTGTTATATTTATGTAATTTCCTATATCAAAATAATCTGGCATTATAAATCAACCTCTATTCATAAATAATTTTCTCTATGTTTATTATGCTACCCTCAAACCCTTCAATATTAGATATATCACCTGATAGCTTTGCATCTAAATTCAATTTATCGTAGTCTACATAAAATTCAATCATGCAACCATTATTACGAGTATATTGATGTGCTGAGTCAGTATGCACATCTGATTTTATATCACATAATATCATTTTAAACATTACACCTGTACTAAGTGTAATTAAATATCTATCGCCAATGTCACCTTCATAAAATGTACCGAGTGCAGCACAATAATATTCATCTACTTTACGTAAACCGTTTTCATCTGTATAGGCTAATTTCTGTAATTCACCTTGCGGAGAATGTTCACTTAATGAAGTATAATACGTAAATGATTTAAATGAATGTCCTTGAGGTACATTATATGACTTTGTATTTATATCTGATGATATATTTTGACTGCTATAGTTAACATCATTAGATGATGAATCATGAAATGCTATAAGTTGTTTTACCGTTTGTTCATTAGCGTATTCATATTCGCATCGTTCTATGTACTGTCTCGCTTGATAATCAGATATAGATTTAGCTATAGCCATATCAATTTGAATATCATTAATTAATTTAATCGCTAAACTTGAATATGTAATACCTATTAATAATACAACTATAGCGCATATCACGTACAACTTATAATTCTTTTTAATTATTATACGCTTTTTATAAACAGGTTTGACTTCTGTATCATTAAACATAATGTTAATACTGCTCCTAATTTTAAGTGTTACCGTGGGTCACTTATTATTATATTTAGTTACACGACTATTATTTATGAAGTCTCGAATCCTTATAGCCTGAATCAAATACGGATATGTAAGGAACCTCATCAATATAGTACACACCTACTTTTTCTTTAGAGCTATCCCAAATGTCATGCACTTTATATTCTCTACCAGATTTTTCAGAATTAAATATTGCAACTACGTGATGAGCACCAACACTTGCGATAATTCGTACCGGTTTACCGAATGTCGAATAATAATCAATTAAATCCTTAACAGTTACCTTTGTACCGTCATCATGTTTAGGTTGCTTCATACGGGTCCAGCCAGCCTCTTTCAACACCTTATCTAAATTCTTACGTTCATTTACGGTATAACCTTCTTTACGACCGGCCTCAGCTAACATATCGAAAGCTTGTTGCCAAGTAACGTTGCATCCGCCAGCAACAGCACGAATCACGCAGTCAGTTGTTATTCGGCCTTTAGGATTTGGGTTAAAATATTTAAAATACTTATTATCTGGATATTTAGCTTGTCGTTTTTCATTCATAGTCATAATTAAATCCATCCTTCAATATAATTAGTTCACAGATACAATATTATGTACCTGACATTATATATTATATCATAGTTGTTTACAAATGTAAATAGAAATTTTCATTTTTATGAAAAATTTACATTTTATTAACAATTTAAAATTAACAAATGACTAAAATAATGGCCCCATAATGAATATGAAGCCATTAAATGCATTTTAATATTAAATTTATAAATCATTCAGTAGTTGATACATCATTATCATTATAAACTACATTATCACCATCAGAATTACGATCTATAATTACTGCAACGGATTCAAGTTTACTTAATTGCTCCTGTATACTTGAAAGCGTTTCTGATAAACTGGACAACTGCGATTTTAAATCAGTGATAACTTCATCAAGTCGAGTATCATTTTCATCTACTTGCACAGCATTTGCTTCAACTAACGAAAATCCAGCGCCACCTTTTTGAGTAATACCAGCAATTAATTGAACACTGCCTTTATAATTTTCAAGTTTAGACATATACAATTAGTCCTCCTTATATTACGTCTACAGTAGTAGAACCAGTAATTTTATTAGTTGAGCGATAAATATAATAATCTTCAGTGTAATTATATTTATTTGTAAATGATACAATCACAGGAGATTCAAAACCGCCTTCAAAACCACCAACCTTAAATGAACTTACACCTCGTGATTTTGGATAACAGTAATAAATATATTGACTATTAGGATTAACTGTAAAATCATTTGCGCGTTTTGTTTCTAATTTTTTAGTCAGTGTGATTATAAAGTCGCTGTCAAAATTAGATTCAACATCTCCTACGCCGTAATATACACCATTACAAAAAGTCTGAGTTATAGATTTAGTAGCTGTCGCTTTATCTTTATCGCCAACCTGCGGTTCCACTACAGATAATGTATATGTTTTAGACGTAGTAATATTAACATTCGACAGTGTTATTTTGCCTGATGAATTACTGTTAAAATCAATTGTTTCACCGTTAAGTGTCATTGACTCAGGAACTTTACTAGTTGTCCAGTCAATTACAACATCAGTCAAAGTACTACCTAATTCTATATTACTAGGTGATGATTGGTCGTTTAATTTTAAATTAGTTATTGCTATTGGACTATAATAAAAATCCGTATATAGTGTATCTAATTTGCTAGAAACTAGGTCAACATATTGTTTATTTGCGCAATCTATATCATTAATTGGTGTATGTGTCATTAAATTACCGTATTGGTTGCGTTTAGCCAATGTATTCGCTTCAACAAGTGAACCCTCTTCAAATGATTGACAATCTTCAATCATCATCATGGTCTGTTTATTTAAGTGATTTACCGCATACGCATATGTGTGATAATTGTCATCTGATTTGGATTTTAATACATAATCATTTAGAGAATTTTCAATATCATCTACGGCGCTGTCGATCGACTGATTTACAGTATCAATGTTATCGTCTATGTACTTTTTAACTGCGCCTTTACTGGTATTGAATTCATCTAACTGATTTTGAAGTGTAGTAATATCCGCATTCATAGCAGACGCATCTTCTGGATGACTTTGAATCCAATCAGCAATCTCTTGTAAAGTATCTAATGATTCAGCGGCTGTCTCTGGGATTAATTGCTTGACTAATTCATCACTAGCAATCTCACGCACTGATAAATTAGAATCAGAACCAATAAGAACATCAACAGTTTGATTAATTGCTTTTATGCTATCTTCAAGCTCCTTATCTGAGTTTTCACGAATTTCAGATTCTTGACTTATTGCTTCAGATACAGCTTTACCTGACTGCGCGTTTTCACTATTTGAATTATATTCTAGTTCCGTTAGATTACTCAATAGTTGATATGTAATATTATAAGTTCTCCCGGAATCATTTTTATCTATACATTGAAAAAGTGTTTTTATGCTGGGGCCACCGGTTGGATTGTCTATAACATTAATAAATAAATCTCCAACCTTTATATCACGAATGTATTCATCCCCTGCTTCAAGTGGTAAGTCTTTTTGTTGCGACCATGTAATTATTCGATTTTCACTTAGATTGCCTACCTCAGACACTATAGTGCCAGTAAATATAGATACTTTATTAGATATTGTTTGCTCAACATATTCTTTGCTTACGCCACCGATTCGACACCATCTATCACTCGATGTATCATATACAAATAAATTGCGGGTCATCATGTTTTCAATAGATAAATCGATTTCTTCTGTAGTTTCATCTATCGCTGACAGATATAATGTATTTGGATTTGGGATCGCGTCAATCTCATATTTACCATCAGCATTTTCGCGTAAATCACTATCTACTGACAAATGTTCTAAATTCAATTTACCAACTTGACTGATATCATTTAACGTATAGTTTATATTTGCATTGACCCAATGACCGTCATTCTCAGTGTCAATATCATTTTCCACCCAAACGTACACAAATGTACTGTAACTGTCTTTATCTAATACCGGTGATGGATATGCTTTTCGCCATTTTCGCTCAGACCAAGTTATATCACATTTATAATAGATTCCGTCAATTAGTGCATAGTAACCATCATACTTATTATCAGTTAATGTGTCATTAAGATTATCTATTGTGACATCTATTGATAGTATTACATTACCATTATCGTCATATTCAGTATATGTATCACCGGTAATTAATTTATCTGATGATAATGGGGTAATTTTATTTATAATGAATAAAACTTGACCAGGTAACCCAGGAATTGCTGATGATAAATCTGTTGGGTTATTTAAATTTACCGTATTATCAGATTGACCGTTTGATATGGAAATTTCACCATTAATAGCATTTTGAAATATAACGCTACTATTACCTAGTAATCTATCACCCAAATATATTAAATCTGATGAAAACGTATTTGAGTCTAAATTACTATATGATACGAAATATAGACAATCTTGATTTAATTTATACGGACTGTTTGAACCAGAGTCGTATAGCTCTTTCATCTTTTTGTATGCGTCTATCGTGCACTTAATCATGAATGCATTATTATCAGAATTTTGTATGTCGGAGTCTGTAACGTCTGAAAATAATTGCAAATCTAAGTCTAAACTCATTATATATCAAGTACCTCCTATTTATATTTTAATATAAACATATTTATATAATTTATTGTATTTTATAACACTAAATAATTAAACTATGGCACTATGTAACATAATTGCCCTCGCTGACTATTAACGAGGGCAATCTCTATGTTTTGCACTATATTAATTATTATGACGTGACGTATTAAATTTCTATATCCCAAACACTAAGCTTAGTACCTGAGACATTTGCAAATGTTCCAGATGTGTCAATATCAAATTGTTTTGAAGTCATTGCTGAAGATATATTCATTATACTAACTGAAGTCTCTCCAGTGCCTAGCACAACAGAACGTGTGGAATTAGCAGGTATGATTACTAAACCTCGTAATAGTGACGGTACAGGATTAGTGCCATCACTATCTATTAATGTTGTCAATGTTGGCTCAGTATTGGTATCGGTATAAGTATAGTGTTGAATTGAGAATTTTTCTCCTGAATCATTTGACCACAATAAATACATATGTGATTGTTTAAGTTCCATTGAATCAGTGTAATAGTACTTGATTTGTTTTGAGTTCAATTTATTTAACAGAATATCACGAGGTAGAGCAAATGCATTCATATAATGTTCAAACTGTTTATCTGTAATACTTCTACCCGTAAAATCACTGCTTGGTATCCAGTCAACATACCAATCTAAGGGTGCATCATTTAAATCATTGATAATCATACTAGTAAGATTACCCGATACATCTGCAGGATCTCCTTCTATATAGCAATTATCATAAGATAGTGTGTATTCATCAGTAAATAAGATAGTATATGAATCCTTTGCAGTACAGTTTTTAAGTAAACTTGTACCTTCAGTTCTCTGAGTCCAACCTACTGCTCCATATAGTGCATTAGCGGACACCACAGAACTAGCCTCTTCTATAGTTATGCCTACAACACTACAATTCAATAAAGTAAATTTCTGCCAACGAGTGTTACCTACAATACTACCACCATTACTATTGGATTGGACAATGTTATTAGAACAAATGCATTTATCAATATTAATATATGATGTATAGCCACTGTAGTTATTGTGTACACCAATTAGAGAGCCTGCTCCATACGGGGTAATGTTTGTATTTTTATCAACGCCATCGCCATAAGATGTAACTTGTGATGCTGATATGATTATATTTTTAAATGATATGTTATTGCCAGTTGTGTTGCCTCTTACTGATGGAAATAAACCGCCATTTCTACCATTGCAATACATATTGTAAATGATGACTCCGTTACCATCAAAGTGTCCAGAAAACGCATACATATCATCTGTAACAGCACTATTTGGCCAATTCTTATTAGTCTTAGTACAAGTACGTAATTCAGACACAGTAGTATCAATATTTACATCATTGAATCCATTTAGATTAAATGCTTTAATACCGTCAGCAATTTTATAGTACTTATCTTCGTGTAGATCAATATTTTTCACTACACGAGCTAATTCTTCAGGTGTATAGATAATATATGGATCAGATTCAGTTCCTGTACCGACGCCAGATAAGGTACCAGCAACATTACCACTCCAAGTTAAAACTGAACCTTCTAAGTTAGTTTTAATTTTTGGAAAAGGCGTGTTACAGCCTAATGGATGTGTAAACTTAAATGAGTTATGCAACTGTGCATCGTCATCACGTTCAGGAACTGTGTTTGGTGTTGCGTCAACAACAGATTCAACATCTGATGTTCCGATATTTTCTGGTTTTATAATGAATGGCATAGATTAAACCTCCACATAATTATTATTTTTATTTTTTATAAACATCCTCGAAGCTTCTCTGTAGCCTGTTGGTGTTTTTACATAAACGGGTTGATATTGATATTCATAATTTCCGTCATCTCCGTCAATAGGAACTTTAGCGTATATGTATAAGCCAGATATTACGGCATCACGAGAATATCGGTTATTTGGATATTTATCTGTATAATAAGTGCCATAGTCATAAATGTAAGGTCTTACTTCGATATAAATTGTATCACGACCTCTAACTCTATGCTTAGTTATAGTACCATCTACATTATATATCTCAATTAGATTATTTAAATCAATATTTATATATAAATCGTCTAATGATAACGTACTTACTGCGATAGGACTAATAGTATGCCACGTAGGCGTAATCCAATCTAAATTCATAAAGTCTTTCGCTAGCGTGTTACGCATCTGCGAATTAGTTAATTTTTGTATAGCTAAATCTGCAGTAGTATTTTCTGTATCAGTATAACAATTTTCATAGCACGTCGAACTACACACTTCATTAAATAACAACCCTTTTTTAAGAATCATACCTTGCTCATTAATCGGATTCTCATTTAATACGGGCATTATCGTGTCCCCAATTACGACACAATTATTGACTTTAAGAGCACAGCTGCCATATGGATGCATACCGCCAACAAGGCCGCCAAAAGCAACTAAATCAGATTTACTAGTACTGATTCCTAATGGTCCACAATAAGCGGCAGGTGATACTTCAAGTATATTATTAACGCACAAACAATTAGATATGTTCATATGATTATATCGTAAATATCCGCTAATAAGAAATTTAGCATCACCGAAAGTGTTTGCATAGCAGTCAAGTACCGAACAATTCTCTATTGTAATTGTGGTATTTGTTATTCGACGCTCATAGTCTGGATTATTACCGTTGTCAAAAGCGGCTCCGTTGTCAATAGCACCGCACAATAATCCTGAACCGCAGCCGTCAACAATATTTCGCCAATTCCATGAACGACACGCCTTCATTACTAAGTTTTTAATCGTAGCACCAACACCTATCCAAGGAAATAGAGCTGATTCATTTCCATGAGTGTATAAATTATAAATAATGCAACCATTACCGTCAAGTGTTCCGGCAAAAGGTACACCATTATCAGTTATAGATGCCTTTATTGATAAATCTCGCCACTTACTCAGCTTAACAGTATTTATATCATATGATCCATCACTAGAAATCGATTTTAATTGTGACGCAGTTGTTTCAAGAGTAACTTCATCATAAGCACCCATATTAAATGCGTCAACATCATCGGTAATTTTATAATATTTACCAAAGGTAGTACTTGAATATTTAGTTGCACCCGCACCCATACACAAATACGCGAGTTGTTCAGGAGTCTCAACAATATATGGATTTGTTTCAGAATTAGAGGATAAGGGATCGAGTAATGACAATTCACTGTCATCTATAGTACCATCCCAGTTAAGAATGGTAAATTCTGAAATTAGTTTATTTTTTAGTGCTACAGGTGATGGGTAATTATTAGTTATATTAGCTGTAGTAATCTGAGTTTTAATATATCCGCCGCAGTCATTATCATTAAAGGGTTCTTCATTAAATCCGTTATGACCTGATTCAACATAATAGCCATCTAAATGTGTATTTATTGATTTATCAAGTTTAAATGATTTAGTTGAACCATCTGTTAATTTTATATGTGGTACTATATCATACGCACTAATTGCTGGTATAATTGTACCTATGCGAGAACCTACATCATAATCAGTTATATATTGTTGTAATACACTATAGTCTTTATTGTCGATTAAACCGTCGGCATTTGCATCAGCAGCGTGTACATTAATTATATTATCATAACCATTTAAATAGTTCATTAATAAAGTACTATCTTTGCTGCCGACATAATCATCACTATTTACATCACCAAGAATAAAATCAGACCTTGGAGAAAATCCAGTTATTTGATACTTTAAAAGATTATTTGGCTTAATGGAGTCTTTTTGAGAAGTGTAAGGATCTGTGATGTTATCTAAATTATTAATTTCAGATAAAGTCACATTTGCAACTTCAGGCGATAATGTCATCAATATACTCATATTTGAGTCAACAGACTTTATAATAAAATTGCCGGTCAAATCAGTATATCCGACATCACCGTGGAGACATATGTGATTTATTGCACTAGTTGGTAAAAACGCATCATATGAATATATACCGTTTAGCGTTGTTACATCGCCATCTACACTAGCTATTTCCGTTGCCTTAACCTTATATCGTTCGCAAGTACTAGTAACAAAAGATAAATTTTCTGAGTTATTAACCTTAAGACATATAATTAAACCATCGTATAAATTCTGTGGTGCAACAAACTCTACGGTAACATTGTCATTTAAACATGTAAAGGTTCTTTCGTATAGTATTTCACCTTTTAAATCCGATACAGTGTCTGATTGAATATGCTCAGCAACTTGAACGTGAATTGTGTTAGAATTAACTGATGGTATTGTAATTCTAACGACGTCATTTTGTTCAATACCAAATATATCAGATGAGCTGCAATATCTAAATTCACTGTTTGCGCTATCCCAAATCAATTGAAAATCTACTGAAGTCTCTTGAACTAATTTGTCTATAGTAATACTTCCAAAACTATTTGATATTATATAACCCATATTATTAGATAATTGCATAGTTGAAAAATCAACATACACTTGATTATTACCAATACATTTAAGTGTTGGCTGAGACAAGTTGATTTTTTCTTCAACCGGATATACACTACCAGATGTATATGCAGTATCAGTTATCCAATGACAATACTTAGGTTTAGCTGCAATCTCAAATTTATATTGAACTTCTGTAACATTGTCTATAGAATCAAGTCGAATGTCTGTATCATAAAAGCTCTGATAGTCATATAGCTCAACTTGACGTGAAGCAATGTCAACGTCGTCAAATAGTCTAGTTACTCTGTAATAATATTCTATGGAGATATTGGGATCGCAGGCGAGTGTATTAGACACATTTGTATAAAGCTCATTTACGCAATCAGGCGTCATAACGTAACAATAAAAGCCAGTTATGTTATATGAGCCACTTACATTTATAATAGTGTCAGTAGTTTCGCCAGAACTGTCAGACCAATAAAGTAATTCAACATAGTTGCCGTTATTACCGCCTGAACACTGATAATCGTATAATGAACTAAATTCACCGGTTGAAAGTTTATAACCTAACTGCACCTTTACAGATATTGGCTGTGATAAATCAAATCCATAGGTATTGTGCAATGTTGCAAAAGATATTGAATCAACACGAATGATACCATCACTTACACTACCGCCGTAATCAGAAATATAATCACTCAAATAATATAGATCAGAATCAGCAATTCTGTCTATAGTATATGAACGGCCAGACTGTGAATATGTGATTTTAACCCAACTGCCTGGAGAACTTTGTAAACCTTTAGCTGTAGAATTTGAATAACTACCTGAACTACTAATTCGAAGGATAGTATCAAGAGTTTCACCAGATACATCGATATCAAAATTTGCAGACGTGACATGGATATTAGCCATCTAATCTACCTCCTATATCAATCATACATTATAACAATTTTACTTGTTACACTATCAGGAATATCGTCTATTGATGAACCTTGTATTATTGTTACTAGACTGTCTAAAGCCTCAGCAACAGCTGCGCCACTTTGTGGTATTACGCTATCTTCGTTATAATTTTGGTCTACTTTATATTCTGTATCATATGTTGCAGTAATTAAGTTATTAAATGCATCTGGGCTGTTTGGAACAATTATGGTAGTAGGTGACATCATCAAAGACGCATCAAGAACTCCGTTCTCATCTGGTGAGTAATCATCTGCGTACAATATTGATTCACCTTCATTTTCACTAGAAGCACACTGCAGCACGTAAATGCGAGGAATTCTGTTATAATATTTTTGTGAAGTTTCATCGTATGTTTCTTCAACATCAAAATATATTTTATATTCAGTGTTAGGGATTAGTCCTTGCACTTCAAGGATAGCATAACCAGGACTATAATAATTGTAATCAAAATGTATCTGTATTTTTGAACCGATTGGATAGACAGTTGTAAAAAATATGCCTGCGCCAGTGAAGTCACAACCGAACGTATGAGAACTATAGCTATCTTCCGAATCATCATATAATGCAATTATGGTACCAATAGGATATTCAGATAATGTGCAACTTCTAAATTCTTCAGAGGTCGCATAATTAGTATCATAAAAATTTTCAACCCAATCTTTTAACCTACAGTCTGCGTCTACAAAATTCTTACTATAAAATGAATACGTTACATTTTTATTTTCAACAGTGATATTTGCATTATTTTGTATAGCATACACATCATTCAATTCCAATACACCAGTGTCACTCTTCGTGACTTCCATTAATGCAATTGAATCAAATTGATTTACGTAATTTTGCACGTATTCCTCTGTAGCATAACCCTCTAAATCTTCATCAGAAATGGAACCGCCCGAACCAGATGCAGATACACCTGTATCTGTTGTGCCAATAAACCAATTACCGTTATCACCTATGTGCGGTGTTGTTCCATCTACGCCATTAGTTCCAGATGCACCCTTTAAATTTTTAAAATCAAAATTAAAAGTTCTAGCTGATTCAGTACCGCCCATCGATACTGTAACTGAAGGTGTACCGACATTTGAATCTACGGATGCACTTACGCCTGTAATAGTAGCATTAGTACCGGCTAATCCAGCACTACCGTCATTACCTTTAACTACTCCAAGATTTTGAGCTTCAGTCTCGTTCGTTTTACGAACATATAAACTACCGTCTTCAATATATATTTCAGCTATACCTACACCGTCTTCACCATCAGTGCCATTTGTGCCATTTGTGCCATTAGCTCCATTAGCGCCATCTTTACCATCGCTACCATGATTTACTGTAAACGGATAACTAGAATTATCAGTTAAAACGATATTGTAAACACTCTTTGTTTCATCTGAATTACTAGAATCTAATTCAATTGATTTTATTCCGACGCCTGTTTCACCTTTTGGACCAGTTTCACCAGCTGCGCCAGCATTACCCTTTAAATTTTTAAAGTCGAAATTGAATGTTCTAGCGTTTTCAGTGCCACCTAACGTAACCTCAACTGATGGGGTACCGACATTGGCATCAACTGACGCGGTTGCACTAATAATAGTTGCGTTAGTACCGTCAGTACCGGCGGGTCCCTGTATACCTTGAATACCTTGTTCGCCTTTAATACCTTGGGCGCCAGATAAATCAGTTAAAAATACATATTCATCTGAGCCTTTTACAAATAATTTAGCATTATCTTCATCGTCTACACTAGAAGTGATTAATACAAATTGACCTTCAGATACATCATCAGTATTAAAAGTATTATTCATTTCATCTATTGAAGAAAATACTTTAGCGATAGTAAAAGGTTCACCTTTTTCACCTTGTAGTCCTTGAGGACCCTGCGATCCAGTATCACCTTTTTCACCTTGCACACCTTGAGGTCCTCTAACGTTTCCAACTGTAAGTTGTTCTCCATTAGATAATTCTAATATTAGATTATAGTTATCATCTAAGCCTGCAGCAGTTACGCCTGTACCTTGGGGACCACGTATTAAACCAACATCTATAAAGTTTGAACCATTGTAAACGTGTAAGTGGCCATCGTCTTCGGTTAAATATCCGTCTCCTTCTGATATGCCTGTAGTAGGTAATTCTGATGCAGTATTAACACTACCCTTAATATTTACAGAGGTTCCATCTTCACCTTTAGGTCCTTGAATACCTTGGGGACCTGTATCACCTTTATCTCCCTTAAAAGCAGGTATTTCTATAATGTTTCCATTTTCGTCTCTAATCTTCAGTATCGCCATTAGCATCTAACCTCGATTCTGTTATATTTTGTTTCTTTTTCATACGGCTGTCTCCTTAACAAGCTAAAATACAGTTTTACAGTGAAGTACAATTAAAATTAATATAACGATTGTGTATTTGCTATATTAATATTATCTTTAAAATGCAATTTTAAACACGCTTAAATTTTTATTTGTCGGTTCGCAATATACACTCACGCCTTTATTTAAAAAGAAATGTCTACTTTTAACGGCTTCCGATAGTAAAAGACTACCCGTAAAACCTATAAAATAACACATTCTTGTATCGCTATTATTGAAGCTATTTTTCGGCATAATTAGTATACAAGTTTCTGTAAGTGGTAAACCATTGCCATCACCATCTTCAACAGTTGTGCTCGTTGAACTATCACATAAGTTAATATCTGCACTACTATTATTAGTTACAAGAATATACAAACTATTAAAATCAAATGTAATTTTATCTCCGGGAGCTACAACTGTCGATGTTACACATTTCTTATTATCAAGTTCCTCATTTTTATTATTGAATTCATCAGTAGTTCCACTAATTAAATTTAATAATGTATTTTGATTACTACCAATTAAATTTAACAATATACTTTGATTAATTTGTGTGAGCTCAAATGGTGTGGATTTACCAGAATATGTTACAGGCGCAAACCAATCCGTATGCCAAGCAAGATTAGGTGCGTTGATTATAGCTTTATCCCCAATAATATCTGACTTAGTAATTATCGCGCCTGAATTTGCTAAGAAGTAATCTTTGTTGAAGTAGGCACTACCGTCTATGGTCATCATATCTAAATCATAGTCAATATATACATTTTTTAAACAGTCATAACCACTTTTGCAGGAAAGCACGCCAATCGTAGCATTACGGTCAGTATGATAATTACTCATACCCTGTTCGCTATTTAGATAAATTTGAACATACGCATAAAGCGGCACGTCTATTATAGAATCCTCAAGCACTGTTTTTACGATATTATTACTATTACTATTTTTGTATACCCAATCAGGATGAACTGTTGTAAATTCATCAGTAGCTAATATATTATCTCGAGTTTTACCTATAATTGGTAAAGGATATTCTTCATCTAATGTACCATAAGCAGTATAATGTTCCGTATAATAATGGCCTGTGGCGCTATTACCGTATACAAGACAGTTCTGTATAATATAATTCCCAACGATATTGCCACCTAAAAGAACACCTGAATAAGGAAAGCCATTTGTGTCATTTACACGTTTATAAATATAGTTATTTATAGCGGTACAGTGATTAATATAATTGATATTATCACCTTTACTGGTATCGCAGTCTTTACCATAAGATGCAATCAAGCCGAATTGCCAGTTTTCAGTGGTTTCATCGAGATTTATATACGAATTTTTAACTGCAACGTTTGAAATAACTGCGCTATCGATAAGACCAAATAAACCGCCTGCGGCTCTGCCTGAAGAAAACATACCATAAATTTCAACACCATTACCGTCAAAGTTACCGCCAAAACACATTATTTTCTCATCATATTCTTCACTAACCCATGTATATTTAGTACCAGTTGAATTCTTAAAATAATCCTTTACAGCCTCTGCACTGTCGAGTGAAACTATGCCTGCACCAACAGCTTCGCTCTGCAGAACGATTTTGTCAATGCCATCGGCAATTTTAAAATATTTGCCATAGGTATTTTCATAGGTTGCAGAAGCGACATATGCAAGCTCTTCGGTGGTGTTGATTGTAATTGGATTGTCAGCTGTAGTGCCGTCTGTGTCTGCATAGAATTTGGCTGCTTTTGTACCGTCCCAATAAAGTGTTTGCTTAGTTATGTTATTATCAAGTGTTGATACCGGCGAGGGCAAACCATTATTAGTATCTTTAAAAGTTAAGGTTGTTGCTTCATTAATACCTTGAGATACCGCTCTACCACTCTGCGCGTTTTGACTGTCTTGACTATAAGTTTGGTCTATTTCAAGAGGTAAGCCGTCGGGGTCTATTTGCACATTATAGCCTTCCGGCATATCGCCTGAACCCACATACACGCCCGACACGCCATCTTTGCCGTCTGCGCCAGCCGGACCTTGGATACCTTGCGGTCCTTGCGGGCCGGCATCTCCTTTAGCTCCTGTTTCGCCTTTGTCACCTTTAAGGTCGGCAGACGACGATCCGCTTGCAGAAGTTATAGTTAAAACATGACCATCCCAGGAGTGAGTTGCTGATATACCGTTTTCGCCACTTGGACCTTGCGGTCCGGTTTCGCCTTGAATGCCCTGCGGTCCCTGAGGACCGGTAGAACCAGTTGGACCGGTTGGGCCTACGTCACCCTTTGTACCATTTTTAATTGACATAGTATTACCATCACTAAAAGTGACAGTATTTGTTCCGCCATCTGATGAACTTTCTTCTATACTAGTAATAGTAACAGAAGTACCGTCAAATACACCGTTTTGTTGAGCACTCTCTAACGCTGTATTTATAGCATCAGACAAATCATCTTCGCTTAAAATCCTTTTTAAATAGTTATTATATTTAACGCCGTCAACTTCATGTTCACCAATGCTGTCAGCTATAATGATATACATTGAATCATCTGCAGCAACTGTAATAATCTGGTTTCTATATGCAACTGGGTCTGTAGCTGCATAAACTATAGCTTCATCATAAGTTTCTTTAGTTGATGTAATATCAATTGGAACGTCAACTAATCGATTCAGCGCATTAGTCCAGTCCATCACGTTTCCGGCGTTTACTTGAGTTTGAATATCTTGATAACTTTTAGACATATAGCTATTTCGTACCTCCTATTATTTCCAAGTAAGTGATAATATTGTTTCAGCCGTAAATGCACTTGGTAAATTTATATACCAAACATCATATGCAGTTAGATTATCACCGGCTTCTCTCTTGTCGTCTACCATAATGTTAGTAAGTTTAGTACAAGCAACACCCGTAGCAGGTTCTTTAGTTATGTTACTAATTGTTAATGAACTCTTGGTATTAGCTTTTACTGCTATGTAAACTTGATATGTGCCGGCTGGTACTTTAAGATATGATGGCAAATTATTTACTGAAGTGCCGTTTACCTTTGTTGTGCATTCTTTATTCGAGTAACCGCAATTATTCCCTAAACTTCGTATATCAGATGATGTAATACTGCTTGGATTTAAATTTTTATCAGTTTTGTAACCCCAGAAAGGTTTACGATAACTTTTAACTGTTCTGCTGGTTGCATTTACACTACCGGCCAATATTTGCTTGCTAGCATATTGTAATCCCAAATCATTATACGGTACATCGCCATCATCGTATGACACGTTAAGAGATAACGTTGCAACCTCGTTATCCTCAATTACTCTAGATTCACTCATAACTTTTACGGTCACTGCTGAATCAACTGATGCATTGGTTTTTTCGCCTGTTTCATTATAATTAAATACTGTTAAGTTATCGGAATCTTTTATATTAGTTTTTAATATGTATCCGTTTGATTTAACGTTAGTAGGTGCTTTACTTGTTTCAGACACATTACCCGAATCATCCACTGAATATTTGTAATAACCAGGTGTAAATGTAAGTTTAGCGTCTAAAGTATATTCACTACCAACCTCAAGCACAGAATTATTTGAATAAGTGGTGCCGCCATTTACAGATAGTTGAATTGATGCACTCGGATTATTAATTATTAAATCTTTATCAGCTAAATTATTTAGTGCTTTATTAATCGCGTCGACATCAGTATTTAATGCGTATGGAGATAAATCAACCTTAGTTGTACCTATAAGCTCCCACTTACTATTTATATATAAATATTCTTCATAGATATTATTTTCTTCTGAGTCATCATTTGATAAAGCTAGCATATAAATAGCGTTAGTATTAATGTCTTCTGTTGGTAACTCTGTTACAATGATGCGTGTAAGACTTGCACTAACAGCATCATCAACGTATTGCTTGTTAGCACAATCAAGGTTTTTGACGGGTGCATTAGTCATTAGGTTGCCGTTTGATTGTCTGTAAGGAATTTTACCGTAATCAGCTCCATACTCAAACAGATTGTTATTCTCAACCGCAAGCGTTATATCATTATACGCATCATCAAGGTCACCAGCGGCATAGACTTGATATGTATGTCCGTTGCCTTTAACCTTTTTTACATAACCAGATACCGCTTCAGCAACTGCTTTACCACTTTGCGCATTTTCGCTTTCTGCGTTGTAGGTTTGGTCTACTAATGCAGCAACATAATCTTCGTCTAATTCACCATATATGTATGGCAAGTCATTAAAATTATGTTGGCCGTCGCCTACTTTAATTTTATATCTAACAGATTCAACTGTAGTTTTTGTGTCATCAGTATAAGTAGTTATTTTAGCTATACATAACTCATTTTTATAAAGTTGCGGATTTTTACTTTCGAGAATTTCTAAATCAGTACCAAGATTCATAACTCTTGTCGCAATTTTATTTTCAGACAATTTAATAAACCTCCCAATTTTAATATTTTTAAATTTAATACGATTATATAATTTATTGTATAATTATATAAAGTAAGGCGACTAATTGTCACATTAAAATTTTGATAAGATTATCAAAAAAGTATTTATTGTTAACATCTATTAGTCGCCTCTTAATATTATTTAATTGTTATCGATGTGTTTATTAAATTACCAACCCATTGCTGCGTTGCAATCAAAAACTAAAACATCGCCTTCAGTTTGTATAAGGTCGTTTACATTGCCAGTTTTTGCAATTGCAGCGAGTGTTGCCTCAGTTTTACTGGTTAATTTGCCATCGGTTTGAGTTACACCGGTAAGAACAGATATTTTATTATCAGCTTCAGCAGTAGCAGTAACGTTTGAATCAAGACCGTTAATTAAGTTTTGAGCAGTACCGGCTGCTTCATAATTACCAGCAACTTGGAACTCGCTAGCATCATGAGTTACGATATCACCATAGCCTGAAATAGTTTCTGCATTCGCATCTGCAATTTCTTTAGCTTCAGCAGCATCACTAATTCCCTGAGCAGCATCTTCTTGTGCTTTTTGAACGGCTGCGTCATTAACTGTTTTATACGCAGCGAGTTTACCGTCTGCGTCATCAATAGCTTCCTGTTTAGCTGTAGCTACATCCGCAGTAGTTGCATAAGAGGCATTTTCAATAGCTGAAACTCTATTAGCAAGACTGAGTAAATCAGCAGCTAATGCATAGTTTCCAATGTTTAGAGCAGCGATTGCATCGTCAACATACTTTTTAACTGTACCTGTACCGGCGTTAATACCGCTTAACTGATCTTGAAGAGCGGTGATAGCTTGATTCATTTCGGACGCATCTTCAGGATGATCTTCAATCCAAGTAGCAAGCTCCTGAAGTGTCTTGAAATCTGCATCTGCCTTACCAGACAATAACTGAGCAGCGAGCTCTTCATTTGCAATAGTACGAGCAGATTTATTAGTATCATCACCAATTAATGTAGTAATTTTACCTTCTGCTGTTGTTAATCGACTATCTAAACCAGATTCAACACCCTCAGCGCGTTCTTTTTCAGCACTAACAGCATCATCAACATCTTTAGTTGTTGCATAACCTGCGCCAGTAGTAATTTTGTTAATTTCAGCATCGGTGTAATCTTTCGCATCAGCTAAGGCCTTATCAGCTTTAGTAGTTGCATCTTCAGCTGCTTCAGTAACAGCCTCTGATTTAGCAGCTGCGATTGCTGAATTCATTTGTTCTGTAGTGCTATAATCGCCCAGTAAAGTTTTTACATAGGTTTCATTAACAATATTTTCCTTAGCCCAACTAATAAAATCAGCCTCTGATTTTTTAGCCCAATCATGAACATCTGCGGCTTTAGCTGAGCACCAGTCAAGTTCTGAAAATTTCTTAGTGCCATCTGTGCCTACTTTAAATAATACAACTGGCGGTTGTGTTGCATGCGCAGATCCTTTATCAGCGGTTGTACCAATTTCAACGAAAGCGATTTCGCCTTTCTTTAAAACAGGATCTGTAGACATCCATTTTTCATAAGTGTTGTAAAGTTGTGAAATACGAGTAACTAATGTTTTTTCAGCCATAATAAATATGTCTCCTTTAAATTGTAATTTTTAATTTATTTTATTTTATTTAATTAATCAAATATGCCGGCGCCGCCTTGAAGAATAAGAGTATCAGAACCGTTTACAAGTAAATCAGTTGATATAGATTTTATTTCGCCATCTTCAATATTAACGCCTGTTTGGCCAGAGCCAATAACTAAACCGTATTCAGTGTTTGATGCATTCTTAACTTTTTCAGCGGTCGTTTGTAATGCAACAATCTTTTCATCAATTTCTGATAGAGCATTATCAGTTGTATTCTTATATTCTGTGATAGCATCAGCGTTAGACTGAATATTATTTTTATTTGTCTCGTTGTCTGATTCAAGTGTAGTAACTTTGTTTTGCAGTGCAACTATTGATTCATCTTGCGCAGTATCTTTAGTTTCAATATTTGTAACGCGTTGATTATTTGATGTTTTATATGCTTCCAATTGTTGTGCAACAGAAGCTGCAGTTTCAGATGTATCACTTAAACCATCAAGTACTTCTTGAATTCTATTTTCAGTCTCTGTTTTAGTGTATGCATCACTAATACCATATTCTGCGAGTGTTGTACCTTTGTCTGCTTTATCAGTCTGTAGTGCAACAATATTGTCATCAACGGATTTAGCTTTAGTTTCAAGCGCTGTAACTCTACCAGCTAAACTAGTTAATTCAGATGCTTTTGCATAATCATTAATATTTAAACCATTAATAACTTCTTGAATGTATTCAACTACAGTTGAAGAAACAGCATTTTCAGGTAAGTCACCTACGAAATCGCCAAGAGCATCAATCATATTCGTGAGCTCAGTTTTATCTGCGCCCTTTAAATAGTCATTCTCAATAGCTGATACGCGATTAATTAATTCTGTACTGTTCGTGGTATCACTTTGAATCCACGCTGCAACTTCCTGTAAAGTATCGAAGTCAGCATTAACATTTTCACCGAGAATAATATCAATTACTTCTTGTTTCGCAATAGATAATTTATTACTGTCTATGTAATCATCTTCAATAGTTTTCACGCGATTAACGAGTGCGGTGTCATCATAGGTTGCAGCTAACTTAGCGTCATCAATCATTTCAACTATCGTTTTATCTTCAGCAACTTCGCCAATTTTATTATTTATATCAGTAATTGCATCGGAATTAGACGTATTAGCTGCTTCTAGTGATTCTAAATTATTTTCAACAGTAGATAATCTATCGTCCAAGTCATCTGTAGTAACATCTGACGGTTGACGCCACTCAATTTTGCCATCCACCAAGAATGGCTGATAAACACCCGTGCTGTTATCATCATTTATACCAGCGAGTTTTATTTCACCATCAATTACCTCAACTGTTAAATTATCGCCAACTAAAACTGAACCTAACTGCTTGAGAGTTCCGTCAGCCTCTATGCTATAGTGGGTAATTGTAGTTACATCATCTGTAGTTTCAATTACAGCGATTTTTTGACCCGCATAAGCAACATTAGTCTTTGCATAATCTTGTGCCGATGATAAACTATAATGAATTTCAGTTGATTCTAACGGCTGACCATTGGACCTAGAAAATGATTTATCGAATGTCATTAATCCAGTTGAAGGAATTTCACCATAAATTTTAGCCATATTAGTTATCCTCCTTTAATTAAAAATACACTCTATACTTAGTTTCAGCTGCAGCAAACGCACCAGCTGGTGTATATGTCCAAACGGTATATGTCATTGGATTATTGAGAGAACCATCTTCATTTGTACCACGTGCATCAGCGACACTTACCTCACTAGACACAAATCCTGATGTTTCACCCCAAGCCATTGTAAATATTTCGAATTTAGGTGTTTTAGTTGTTAATGATTTGGGATAAGCAAATATTACTTTATTATCACCAGCTATTGCACTAAATTCAAATGGTGCTGAACTACTTATAGCTGAAGCAGTTGCACTTTTTTCTCCACGAATTATTGCAGAATCTACTGTGTCAGCAGTTGTACCGCCGCCAAACATTTTTCTTACAAAAGAAAGTGTATCAGTAACTGCATCAGTAGTACCTGCAGTTATTCTTACTTCAGTATCGGGTAGAGTATTCAAATTAGTTAATGCATAATAGCCATCTGAATAGCTGGCAGTTATAGAATATCCAACAGTACCACTTACATCTGTATTATTACCATCGCCAATGATAAATGAAGATTCTGCAGTACCGTCTTCAGTCGTACCGATTACAGTATCTCCTTGCTTAACTTCCCAAGCGGTTGATTTAACGCCAGTTCCTGATACTGGGCTAATTGGTGTAGAACCATCAGCGTCAGATTTATAAGTATAAGAACCTGAATTAAATGTAGATGTCCACTGTGGTGTTACACTCGTGCCAACCTCAAAGGAAGTATTTGAGTTACCGTTACCTGTAACGCTAAATGCAGAAATTTTTGGATTTGTTTTTGATGGATTTTTTTTCTCTGAGTAAGCATCCATAATAAGATCATACATACTCATTCCGGTTGAAGGAATCGTCTTATTTGGATTTGAACTTGAAGTAGTATATTTTCCAAAAGATTGGGTTACAACTAAATCTTCATCAAAATATACATTCTTCGCATTATAGTTACCATCCATAGCTCGCCAATTTTCGCCGTCACTTACATATGAAGTATAGCTCCACTTTTTGTCATCAGACGAATCAGAATCACACAATAATCGTCTAATAATTATCATGTTACCTTTATCAGTTTTAATTGAAGAATCTGATAAAATAGCTTCAGAATCTGACGAACCGTCAGTAACTTCTAACACATATACGTTATCTTCTGCATCATCAATTAAAGACTGAATATCTTCAGGTCCAAGTCCCGCATAATCAAGCTCTGTCCAATATGCGAGTCGTTTTTCCAGTGTTTCGGGGTCAGTAATATACTTTCCAAATTTAAATTTTCCAGTATCTGACTCTACACCTATCTCATTTTCAAGCAACTGTGGATTAGCACTTGCCCATGTATCAGCGCTCGCTCCAGCTTGTTGCCATCTGCCCGAGATATTTGCCATAAATGCAATCATCCTTTCGAATTATATTTTTTATATTATAAAAGAAGTTTATAATTATAATACATTAAATTATTTAAAATTTTATGATTAACGTTTTATCTTATAAACTTCAAATTACAACCAATATTTATTAAATAAATTATGAAAATAAACTACTTGAAAAATTCACGTCAGTATCGTTATCTTGAATTACTGTTGATTCAAGATCATCTATTTTAGCGTGTACATCAGTTAAATCAGCCTCAAATTTTTCAATTTTTTCTACAGTTTCAGTAATATTATTTGACAGTGTATTATAATTTTGCTGTAAAATTAAAACTTCTTCATCTAATTCCTGTATTGATTCCGCAGACGATTTAACGATTTCAATATCACTGTTTATTGTTTGCATCGCTGATTCTACGGCAGCATTTAATTCTTCTTTAGTTACAGCATCTTCTGCCGATGCACCTATTTTAACAGACGGAAAAAATGGAATATCATTATATGCCAAAATGTAACACCACCGTATCTTAATATAAATAGCGCAACGTTAATTTTACGCCTGAGTCTATAGATTCAATAACAGCTATGTCCATCATGTTATATCCTATCTCAAACGGCTCATTAGCTGATAGTTTAAATATATGTTTATTTATCTTTATCTCACAGTCAGACTCCGGTTTTATTCCTAGCTTCTTTAATACAAACGGCATTGGTAAATATTTTATACCTAATATATCTTTTTCATATGATTCAATTGTATTTACAATATTTTCACCGGATACTGTACTATTAACAATATATTCTCCAACAGTACCAAGCATTATTAATTACCTCCAAACATTGATAAATATTTGCAAGCTGCAGCCTTTTTACTTCTATTGAAATTAGCCTCAATACTGTAACCTGTAAGATTTTCTTCAATCTCTTTCTTAATAGCATCAATTATTTCTTCTTTAGTAAAGTCAGAACCTTTTATATATTCTGAAGGTATAATTTTATTTGTTTCAGTATAAAGAATATTTACAAGCTCGTTTAGCACACCTACGGTCACAGTGATGCTGCGTTTATCAAACTCGTTATTTATTTTATATGTGCAATTGGCTTTTAATACTTGTTTAATTTTAAAAGTTTGCACTGTAGATGAAGATTCAACCATAGCGATATTTTCATTGATAGTCTCAGTAAACGCATTTATTGAATTTGCATAAATTATATATTTGTCAGTAATAATGTCAGTCATATTAATTTAATCCTTTCATTTTTTGTGATGATATAATTTCTAATAATTATTGTATCATTAGTCTACATAAGTATGTTAAAATCAAAGTATATTATCATATAAATAAAAAATGAACAACATTTTTAGCTAAATTTTGACTATATTTTCTCCACATAT